>NZ_JBFUIU010000069.1:0-20632 GCF_056401695.1 Variovorax sp. P4_D9 | reverse complement strand
GCATCGAGGGGTGCGGTGCGGCGCGTGCTCTCGGGCTTTCGCAAGCGCGGCCTGATCACCCAGGCCGTCGGCAGCGGCACTTTCGTCTCGGACGCCGCCGGGCCCGTACTTCCGGCGGGCGGCGATGCGGCGTCCGCGGCGATCGACGGCAACGTGAGCCCGGCCGAGTTGATGGTGGCGCGCCGCCTGATCGAGCCGCTGATGCCGGCCCTGATCGCGCGCCATGGGACCGCCGCCGATTTCGCGTCGATGCAGCACTGCCTCGAGCGGTCGGAAGCGGCGGTGAGCATCGAGGCCTTCGAGCACTGGGACGGCGAACTGCACAAAGCGCTCGCGGTGGCCACCCACAACGGATTCTTCCTACGGGTGCTCGAGCTCATGCAGCGGGTGCGCGATCAGGGCGAGTGGGGCCAGCTCAAGGCGAAGTCATTGACTGACTCGCGGCGTGCGCAGTACATGCAGCAGCACCGCGCGCTGGTGGATGCGCTGCGCGACCGCGATGAAGCCCGCGCGACGCGGCTCCTGATCGAACACCTCGACCAGATCCAGCGCAACCTGTTCGGGGATTGACCCCCGCCGCGTTCAGCGCCCCGGCAGCCCCATCGCGCGCGTGATCACCTCTTTCATGATCTCGTTGGTGCCGCCGTAGATCCGCTGCACCCGCGCATCGGCGTAGGCCCGGGTCACCGGGTACTCCCACATGTAGCCGTAGCCGCCATGCAGCTGCACGCATTCGTCCATCACCTTGCACTGCAGGTCGCTGGTCCAGTACTTGGCCATGCTGGCGGTCGCGGTGTCGAGCTTCTCCTGCATCAGGAGCTCGATGCACTTGTCTACGAAGACCTGCGCCACCTGCACCTCGGTCTGCAATTCGGCCAGCGTGTAGCGGGTGTTCTGGTAGGCGCCCACGGGCTGGCCGAAGACCTGGCGTTCCTTCACGTAGGCCACCGTGTGGTCAATCGCGGCCTGCGACGCGGCCACCGCGCTGATCGCGATCTGCAGGCGCTCCCAGGGCAGCTGCTCCATCAGGCAGACGAAGCCGCGGTTCTCCTGCGCCGCGCCGCCCAGCAGTGCCTCGGCCGGCAGCCGTACGTCGTTGAAGAACAGTTCGGAGGTGTCCTGCGCCTTCAGCCCCAGCTTCTTGAGTCGCTTGCCCTTCTCGAAGCCCGGCATGCCGCGTTCGACCAGGAACAGGCTGGTGCCCTTGGCGCCGCCGGCCGGGTCGGTCTTGGCAACCACGATCACCACGTCGGCGTGCCAGCCGTTGGTGATGAAGGTCTTGCTGCCGTTCAGGAGATAGCTGCCGTCGGCCTGCTTCAGCGCGGTGCTGCGCACCGCCTGCAGGTCGCTGCCGGCGGCCGGCTCGCTCATCGCGATGGCGCCGATCATCTCGCCGCTCGCGAGCTTGGGCAGGTAGTGCTTCTTTTGTTCCTCGGAGCCGTAGCGCAGGATGTAGGGCGCGACGATCTCGCTGTGCAGCCCGTAGCCGATGCCCGTGAAACCGCGGGCCCAGAGCTCCTCGAACTGGATCACCGAATAGAGCAGGTCGGCGCCCGAGCCACCGTATTCCTCGGGCAGCGACATGCAGAGGAAGCCGTTGGCGCCGGCCTTGCTCCAGACCTCGCGGGCGACATAGCCCTGCTCCTCCCAAGCCTCGTGGAAGGGGGCGATCTCCTTGTCCATGAAGCGGCGGAAGCTGTCGCGGAAGGCCTCGTGCTCGGGGCTGAAGAGGGTGCGTTCGATCATGGGGTCGGGTGTTCAGCGTGGCGGGAAGACCGGGGCGCGCTTTTGCAGGAAGGCGGCCACGCCCTCGGCGAAGCTCGGCCTCCCGATCAGCTCGCGCTGGCGCTCGCTTTCGTAGTGCAGTTGCTCGGGCAGCGTGTGCCGCTCCGACTGCGCGATCGCGCGGCGGGCTTCCTGCACCGCGTGGGCCGGCAGGCGCGCGAGGCGCTGTGCGATCTTCAGCGCATCGAGCAGCAGCAGGTCGTCGTCGAGCGCGGCCCAGATCAGGCCCCACTGCGCCGCGGTCCCGGCGTCGAGCTTCTCGTCGAGCAACGCCATGCCCATCGCTCGCGCCGGACCGACCCGGCGCGGGATGAACCAGGTGCAGCCGAGGTCGGGCACGATGCCGAGCTTGGGCAGGAAGGGCAGGTAGAAATACGCGCTGCGCGCCGCCACCACGATGTCGCAGGCCAGCGCCAGGCCGACGCCGGCACCGGCGGCCGGTCCGTTCACCGCGCAGACCACCGGCACCGGAAGTTCGCGCAGTTCCTGGATCAGCGGGTTGCTCATCGACTGCATCCAGTCGGCGGTCTGGTCGCCGAGCGTCTTGCCGTCTTCGGGCGGGCGCATGGCGCTCAGGTCGGCGCCGACGCAGAAGGCCTTGCCGGCGCCGGTGAGAACCACCGCGCGCACCTGGCTGTCGCCTCGAACGCGTGCCAAACACTCGCGCAGTTCCTGCTGCAGGTCGAGCGCGATCGGATTGAGCTTGCTCGGGAGGTTCAGCGTGATCGTCGCGATGCCTTCGTTGATTTCGTAAAGCACGGTTCCCATGTCAGAGCCGCTCCACGATGGTCACGTTGGCCATGCCGCCGCCTTCGCACATGGTCTGCAGGCCGTAGCGTTTGCCGCGCTGGCCGAGCGCATTGACCAGCGTGGTCATCAGCTTGGTGCCCGAGGCGCCGAGCGGGTGGCCGAGCGCGATCGCGCCGCCGTTGACGTTGAGCTTCGCCGGGTCGGCGCCGAGCTTCTGCAGCCAGGCCAGCGGCACCGGCGCGAAGGCCTCGTTGACCTCGTAGAGGTCGATGTCCTCGATCTTCATGCCGGCCTTCGCCAAGGCCCGCGCGGTGGCCGGGATCGGGGCCTCCAGCATGATCACCGGGTCGTGGCCCAGCACGCTCATGTGGTGGATGCGCGCCAGCGGCTTCACGCCCAGCGCCTTCAGGCCACGCTCGTTGACCACCAGCACGCCGCTGGCGCCGTCGCAGATCTGGCTCGCGGTGGCAGCGGTGCAGCGGCCGCCCTCGGCGATCAGCTTGACGCCCGCGATGCCTTCCAGCGTGGCGTCGAAGCGGATGCCTTCGTCGACCGTGTGCATCTCGCCGCTGGCCGAGCCATCGGCCAGGCGCACCTCTACGGCCAGGATCTCGTCGGCGAACAGCTGCTCGCGGCTGGCGGCGATCGCGCGCTGGTGGCTTTCGAAGGCGTAGCGGTCGAGCATGTCCTTGGTGAGCCCGTAGTTCTTGGCGATCATTTCGGCGCCGGTGAACTGGCTGAACTCGACGCCGGGATAGCGCCGCTGCATCGCCGGGCTCATGTAGATGCCGAGGCCGGCCTTGGCCGGCAGCGCGTTGGGCGTGAACATCGGCACCCGCGTCATGCTCTCGACGCCGGCCGCAAGCACCGCGTCCATGCTGCCCGACATCACGGCCTGGGCCGCGAAGTGCAGCGCCTGCTGCGAGGAGCCGCATTGGCGGTCGACCGAGGTGCCAGGCACCGATTCGGGCAGCTTCGAGGCCAGCACCGCGTTGCGCGCCACGTTGGTCGCCTGTTCGCCGACCTGGCTCACGCAGCCGAGGATGACGTCCTCCACCGCCGCCGGGTCGATGCCGCTGCGCGCCACCAGCGCGTCGATGATCTGGGCCGCCAGGTCGACCGGGTGCCAGCCCGCCAGCCTGCCGCCGCGACGGCCGCCCGCGGTGCGCGCGGTGGCCACGATATATGCCTCTGCCATGGTGTGTCCTTCGTCCGGGAAATGGGCCCGGAGCGGACAGCGACGCGATCGTCTCCCCCGGCCCGGGAGCGTCGATGGTTCAACGCCCCGGCGCCGGGGTCAAGCCGGGGACATCCCGTGGGGCCAGAGTCGCCAAGGCGACCGTTCGGCCGGCACCGGACTGGCGGCGATCGACAGCGCCTCGGCGCTGAAGCGCACGCAGGAAGGTTCGAGTGCCGCCACCAGGGCGCGCCGGTGCGAGTCGCTGCGGAAGCGCTCGCCGGGCTCCAGCACGATGTCGCGCCGGTCGTGGTCGAGCGTGATCCAGACGGCGCCGCGGGTGCATTCGATGTCGACCTCGTGGGCGTCGGGCAGCGTGAACACCGCCTTCTTGGGCAGGTTGAGACTCAGGCGTTGGGTGCGGGGGGTCATGAGGGGCTCCTTTGCATTCTTCCTGCGAATGAATATAGTGAACGCTCCAACGTCTGTCATACGGTCATTCGGAACTCGTTGCATGCACCCAGAGAATGCGAAAGCCCCACTTGCCGGGCCCGACCTGCCCCCGCTGGAGTTGCTGCGCAGCTTCGAGGCCGCGGCGCGGACGCTGAGCTTCACGCAGGCTGCGGTCGAGGTCTTCCTCACGCAGTCGGCGGTCAGCCGGCAGATCCAGCAGCTCGAGGCCAGCCTCGGCGTGCCGCTGTTCGAGCGCCGCCACCGCGCGCTGGCGCTGACCGAGGCCGGGCGCGTGCTGCAGCGCGCGGTGGTCGAGAGCCTGGAGCGCCTGCGCGATGCCACGGCCCGCGTGCGCGCGGCGCCGGTGCTGCGCCAGGTCGCGATCACGACCACGCCGGGCTTCGCCTCGCTGTGGCTGATTCCGAGGCTGGCGCGCTTCACGGCCGACCATCCGCGGGTCGACGTCCGGGTGTCGGCCACGCTCGACGTGCTGGACCTCGAGCGTGCCCGCATCGACGTCGCCGTCCGCTTCGTGCCGATCGCCCGCGGCACCGGCGCGACCCTGTTCGAGGAGTCGGTGATGCCGCTGTGCGCGCCGCACATCGCCGCCGCGCTGAAAACGCCCGGCGACCTGCCGGCGCAGACCCTGCTGACGGTCGACCTGCCGAACCACGCCGAGTCGCCGACCGCCGACTGGGAGCCCTGGCTCGAGGTCATGGGCCTGGCCGACCTGCGCATGAAGAACACGCTGCGCTTCACTCAGTACGCCGATGCGGTGGGCGCCGCGGTCGCCGGCCAGGGGGTGGTCATCGGCCGGCTGCCGCTGCTGCGCGAGCTGGTGCAGACCGGGCAACTGGTGGCACCCTTCGGGGAGGGCGCAGCCTCGCGGCGCGGTTATTTCATCGAGACCTCGCGGCGGGCGGCGGGCAACCCGGATGCCCAGGATTTCGTACGCTGGCTCAGGGCCGAAGCCGAGGCCGCACAACGCGGATGAGCTGGGGCATTAAAGTCGGGGCACGCATGGCCCGACGTGGCACCGATTCCGCTGAACCCAAATCCCGATGAATTCGACGACCGACACCGCATCTGCTCCCCAAGCCGCCAAGAAGGGCGGCCGTGGGCGACAGAACGCCCGGCAGAACGCCAAACCGGGCGCGAACCAGGCCGGCCAGAAGGGGCCGCAGCGCCCTGCCCGCAAGCCCAACCCCGTGCTCGAAAAGCTGTTCGAGCTCTATCCGAAGATGTTCGGCGCCCGTTTCCTGCCGCTGAAACTCGGCGTCTACCAGGAACTGCTGGCGTTGCATCCCGACCTGTTCAAGAAGGAAGACCTGAAGATCGCGCTGGGACTGCATGCCCGCTCGACGCGCTACCTCGACGCCGTGGCCGCCGGCGAGAAGCGCCATGACCTGAACGGCGTGCCGGTCGAGCCCGTGGCGCCGGAGCATGTGCACCACGCGATCCTCGAGGTGTTCAAGCGCCGCCAGGCGCGCACCGAGGAAGACCTGCGTCCGAGGCTGCGCGCGCGCCTGGTCGAGGCCATCGAGGCCTCGGGCCTGTCGCGCGAGGACTATGTGCTGGCCGTTCGCACGCAGGACGAAGTGACCAACGCCGTGCTCGATGAGGCCTTCGCGGAAGTCGGCGCGCGCACCGCCAAGCGGGAGGCGCTGCTGCGCGCCTTCGAGGCCAGCGGGCGTACCGTGGCGGAGTTCGCCGAGATGTACGGCATGGATCCGGCCGAGGTCGGCCGGATCCTTCAGCGCGCGCGGCCGCACGCCAGCTGACCCGCTGACGAACCGGTCCGCTGATCGTTTCCGGTCGGAAGCGAAACCGGGTCGACCGGGTCCGTCCGCGCGGCGTTGTGGGGATGCTGTCTTTCAGGCCCCCGTTGCAGGAGTAGCGCATGAACCGTCGACCTCCAAAGAGCGTCCGCTTCGTTGCCTGGGTTCTGGCATGCGCCGCCTTCGCCGCGCTGCCCGCGAGCGCGCACCCCGCAGCGGAAGCCGACGCGCTCCACGCGCTGAATCGCCTCGGCTACGGCCCCGCGCCCGGCGACCTGGCGCACGTGAGGCAGGTCGGCATCGATCGCTACATCGACGAGCAACTGCATCCCGAGCGCCTGCCTTTGCCGGCCGATCTCGCGCAGCAACTCGGCGCGCTGTCCACCGCCGCGGCGTCGCAGCGCGACCTGATCGCGCAGTACCGCGAGGCGGTGCAGGCGGCCAAGGAGGGCAGCGACGATGCCAGGGCCAGGCAGCGCGAGTTCGTCCGGCAGGTCGACATCGAGGCCGGCCAGGCGCGCCTCTGGAGCGCCGTGGGCAGCCCGCGCCAACTCGAGGAACGGATGGTGGATTTCTGGTTCAACCACTTCAACGTGTTCATCGGCAAGGGCCTGGATCGCGTGCTGGTCGGGAATTACGAGCGCGAGGCGATCCGGCCGTACGCGATGGGCCGCTTCCGCGACCTGCTGGGCGCCACGGCGCACCATCCCGCGATGCTGTTCTACCTGGACAACTGGCAATCCGCCGTCCCGGGCTACCAGCCGCCGCGCGGCGCCGGCCCGGCTGCCAGAGCCAGCGGCTTGAACGAGAACTACGCCCGCGAGCTGATGGAGCTGCACACGCTGGGCGTCGATGGCGGCTACACCCAGCGCGACGTCACAGAGCTGGCCCGTATCCTAACCGGCTGGACTTTCGCGCCGCGAGCGACCACCGGCGCTTCCACCTACTTCTTCGACGCCCGCCGGCACGACGGCGGCGACAAGCTTTGGCTCGGCCAGCGCATCGGCGACCAGGGCCAGGCCGAAGGCGAGCGGGCACTCGACCTGCTGGCGATGCACCCGGCCACCGCGCGCCATCTCAGCTACCAGCTGGCGCAGTATTTCGTCGCCGACCAGCCGCCGGCCGCGCTGGTCCACCGGCTCGCCCAGCGCTACCTGGCGAGCGGCGGCGACATCCGCGCCGTGCTCAAGACCTTGTTCGACAGCTCCGAATTCCGCAGTCCCAAGGTCCACGGCCTGAAGTTCAAGACGCCCTACGACTACGTGGTCTCGGCCGTGCGCGTCGCCGACCTGCCGCTGACCGATGTGCGGCCCCTGCTCGGAACGCTGCGCCAGCTCGGCATGCCGCTCTACGGCTGCCAGACGCCGGACGGCTACAAGAACACGCAGGAGGCCTGGCTCAACCCGGATGCGATCACCCGCCGCATCGGCTTCGCGACGGCGCTGGCATCGGGCCGGCTGCCGGCCGCAGCCACGCCGCCCGTCGATGCGGACGTGCTGCTCGCCACGCTGGGCGGCGGCATCTCGCCGAAGACCCGCGCCACCCTCGCCGAGGCGACGCCAGCCCTGCGCGGGGCGATGGTGCTCGGCAGCCCCGACTTCATGCACCGCTGACTTGCCGGAGGCCGCCATGCTGCGTCGCGATCTGCTGAAACTTGCCGTGCAGTGCGGGGCCGTCCTCCTGCCTCTCGGCCCCTCGGCGTTTGCTGCCGTGGGCGAGAGCCAAGCCGCGCCGCCGCCGCGGCTGGTGGTGATCTTCCTGCGCGGCGCGGTCGATGGGCTGAGCGTGGTCGCGCCCTATGCCGACGACGCCTATTACGCCGCCCGTCCATCGATCGCCCTGGCGCGCCCGGGTGCCGAAGGCGGGCTGCTCGACCTCGATGGCCGCTTCGGGCTGCACCCGGCACTGGCGCCCTTGATGCCCCTGTGGCAGGCCGGCCAGATCGGTTTCGTGCAGGCCTGCGGTTCGCCCGACGAGACGCGCTCCCACTTCGATGCGCAGGACTACATGGAGTCCGGCACGCCGGGCCGCAAGTCGACCGCTGACGGCTGGCTCAACCGGCTCCTTGGTGCGCTGCCGGTCGATTCGGCGGGCGTTCCTTCGGCGACCCGGGCCGTCAGCATGGGCCCGGTGCTGCCGCGCATCTGCGCCGGGCGCCACCCCGTGGTGAACATTCCTCTGGGCGCTGCGGCCGGCAAGCCGACGCTGCTCGATCGTCCGCAGGTCGCCGATGCCTTTGGCCGGCTCTATGACGGCGACGATGCGCTGTCGCGCGCCTTCAGGGAATCGCGCCAGTCGCACCAGGAGGTGATGCGCTCGCTGAGCGCCGACAGCCTGGACCGCGAGATGCAGGCCGCCAGCAATGGCGCGCCGCTGCCGAACGGTTTTCCCGACAATGCGGCCCGGCTCGCGACCCTGATGCGCAACGATGCGCGGGTCCAGCTGGCCTTCATGGACCTCGGCGGTTGGGACACCCATGCCAACCAGGGCGCAGCGACCGGCCAACTGGCCAATCGGCTCGGCCCGCTGGGGCAGGGGCTGTCGGCACTGGCCACGCGCCTGGGCCCGGTCTGGGCCGACACCATGGTGGTGGTGATGTCCGAGTTCGGCCGCACGGTGCGCCAGAACGGCAACGGCGGCACCGACCATGGCCACGGCAACGTGCTGTGGCTGCTCGGCGGCACGGTGGCCGGCGGCAAGGTCCACGGGCGCTGGCCCGGCCTGGAGGATGGCGCGCTGCACGACGGCCGCGACCTGGCGGTGACCACCGATTTCCGCCATGTGCTGGCGGCCATCGGCGAGCGGCACCTGCGCTTGCCGGATGCCCGCCTAGCCGAGGTCTTTCCGGGCTTCGCCTTCCAGTCCTCGGGGGCCGCCGGCCTCTTGCGCGGCTAGAGCCTCAGGCGGTGCCGGCCTTCACCTTCAGCCGCCAGGCATGCAGCAGCGGCTCGGTGTAGCCGCTCGGCTGCTCGATGCCCTTGAACACCAGGTCCTGGGCCGCCTTGTACGCGGCCGAGGTGGCGAAATTGCCGGCCATGTTCTTGTAGAGCGGATCGCCGGCGTTCTGCTGGTCGACCACCGCGGCCATGCGCTCGAAGGTGGCGTTGACCTGCTCCTTGCTCACCACCCCGTGCAGCAGCCAGTTGGCGATGTGCTGGCTCGAGATGCGCAGCGTCGCGCGGTCTTCCATCAGCCCGATGTTGTGGATGTCGGGCACCTTCGAGCAGCCGACCCCCTGGTCGATCCAGCGCACCACGTAGCCCAGGATGCCCTGCACGTTGTTGTCGAGCTCCTGCTGGCGCTCGGCCTCGGTCCAGTTCACGCTCGGCGCCACCGGCACCTTCAGCAGCTCGTTCAGGATGTTGTCGCGCTCCGCGTTGGCGTCGATCTGCTCGAGCTGCGTCTGCACCTCGGCGACGTTGACCTGGTGATAGTGCAGCGCATGCAGCGTGGCCGCTGTGGGCGAGGGCACCCAGGCGGTGTTGGCGCCGGCCTTCGGATGGGCGATCTTCTGCTCGAGCATCGCGTGCATCAGGTCGGGCATGGCCCACATGCCCTTGCCGATCTGCGCCTTGCCGCGCAGGCCGCAGGCGAGTCCGACCAGCACGTTGTTCTTCTCGTAGGCCTGGATCCACGGCGTGGTCTTCATGTCGCCCTTGCGCAGCATCGCGCCGGCCTGCATCGCGGTGTGCATCTCGTCGCCGGTGCGGTCGAGGAAGCCGGTGTTGATGAAGGCCACGCGCGCGGCCGCTTCGGCGATGCAGGCCTTGAGGTTGACGCTGGTGCGGCGCTCCTCGTCCATGATGCCGAGCTTGACGGTGTTGGCCGGCAGGCCGAGCAGTTGCTCGACGGCCGCGAACAGCGCGCTCGCGAATGCGACCTCGGCCGGGCCGTGCATCTTCGGCTTCACGATGTAGACGCTGCCGGTGCGCGAGTTGCCCTTGCGCTTCAGGTCGACGGTGGCGATGGTGGTCGTGATGACCGCGTCCATGATGCCCTCGGGGATCTCCTTGCCGTCGGCGTACAGGATCGCCGGATTGGTCATCAGGTGGCCGACATTGCGCACGAACATCAGCGAGCGGCCGTGTAGCCTCACGGGCTGGCCGTCGGCGCCGGTATATTCGCGGTCGGGGTTGAGGCCGCGCGTGAAGGTCTTGCCGCCCTTGGCGACTTCCTCGGTCAGCGTGCCCTCCAGGATGCCGAGCCAGTTGCCGTAGGCCAGCACCTTGTCGGCCGCATCGACCACCGCCACCGAATCCTCGAGGTCGAGGATGGTCGACAGCGCGGCTTCGAGCACCACGTCGCTGACGCCGGCCGCATCGCTCTTGCCGATCGCGGTCGAGCGGTCGACCTGGATGTCGAGATGGATGCCGTTGTGCTTCAGCAGCACCGACTTCGGCGCCGCCGCGTCGCCGGTGTAGCCGATGAACCGCGACGGGTCCTTGAGGAAGGTGCTGCTGCTCTGCAGCGCGATCACCAGCTTGCCGCCCTCGACCTTGTAGCCGGTCGCCATCTTGTGCGAGCCGTTGTCGAGCGGCGCCGCCTGGTCGAGCACGTGGCGCGCGAACTCGATCACCTTGGCGCCGCGCACCGGGTTGTAGCCCTTGCCCTTCTCGGCGCCGCCGGTCTCGGGGATCGCGTCGGTGCCGTAGAGCGCGTCGTACAGCGAGCCCCAGCGCGCGTTGGCCGCGTTCAGCGCATAGCGCGCGTTCAGGATCGGCACCACCAGCTGCGGACCGGCCTGCAGCGCGAGCTCGGCGTCGACATTGGCGGTGGTCGTCGTCACGTCCTTCGGCTGCGGCAGCAGGTAGCCGATCGATTCGAGGAAGGCGCGATAAGCCGGCATGTCGGTGATCGGGCCCKGGTGCGCCTTGTGCCAGCGGTCCATTTCGAGCTGCAGCCGGTCGCGCTCGGCCAGCAGCGCCGCGTTCTTAGGCGCGAATTCGCTGACGATGGCGTCGAAGCCCTTCCAGAAGACCTCGCTGGCGACGCCGGTGGCGGGCAACACCTTCTGTTCGATGAACTGGTGCAGTTCGGTGGCGACCTGGAGGCCGTGGACGGAGGTGCGGGCGGTCATGGTTCTGTACTCCTTGATAGATGCGCCATCGACTGTATTCGATACCTGGCTGGCGAAAAATAGTCGAGAGCGGGTTTGATCAGTGACAAAAATAGAGGTAATCGACGCGGCATTCGGACTGATGCAAGGGTACGCCGTGCTCGCAAGAAAAGCGCCTTCAGACCACGCCGCTGAGCTTTCGCGCGGCCGCGCGAACCGCTTCGATGTGGCGCGGGTCGTAGCGATGGGCCGGCATGGTCAGCGTGAGCGCGGCCGCCTGCCGGCCGTCGGCATGGAACACGGGGGCCGAGATTCCGGCCAGTTCGGCCGTGCGGTCGCCGACCAGCGCGCAGTAGCCCTGCTCGCGAATGCTTTCGAGCAGCGCGCGGTCCTGGTCACCGCGCGGCCAGTCGGCCTCGGGGCCGAAGGCGATCAGGACGCGGGCGCCGGCACCGCGGTCGGCCGGCAGCAGGTCGCCGGCGCGTACATGGTCGCGCACCAGGTGCGGCGAATCGACCCGGTACAGGCAGAGGCGGGCCCAGCCTTCGCCCTGCGGCTGGCGTACATGGTAGGCGGCACTTTCGCCGGTGGCGGCGACCAGTTCGCGCAGCACCGGTGGCACGATGCCGTCGAGCGAGAACGACGCCGCGTACAACGCGTGCAGGCGGGCGATTTCGGTGCCGAGCGCATAGCGGCCGTCGTCCTGGCGGCGGATCAGGCGCGCGTGCTCGAGCGAGGCCAGCAGCCGAAGCGCCGTGCTCTTGTAAAGCTGCGTGCGCTCGGCGAACTGCGCCAGCGTGAGCGCATCATCGCCGGGCCGGAAGGCCGAGAGCAGGCTCAGCGCGCGATCCACCGCTGCGGCACCGCCGGGGGCAGCGTTCAGGTTGGACACCGATTCGGTTTGGGGTTTGCGGGGCATGGTGCGGCTTGACAGGCGGGTTCTTCGTCTGTCTAATTCTGTTTGTCGGAATGTAGTTCTGTAAGATAGAACAGTCAAGCCAAACAATGAAGGAAGCGAGCAATGACAGCCCCTGATGTCCTCATCAGCGAGGTCGGCCCACGCGACGGCCTGCAATCGGTGAAGTCCACGATGCCCACCGCGGACAAGCTGCGCTGGATCGACGCGCTGTACGCGGCCGGCGTGCGCGAGATAGAGGTGGCCTCCTTCGTGCCGGCCCGGTTGCTGCCGCAGATGGCCGACGCCGCCGACGTGGTGCGCCATGCCGTCACGTTGCCGGGCCTGGTCGTGATGGCGCTGGTGCCCAACCGCCGCGGCGCCGAGGCCGCGCTGGCCGCCGGCGTCCACAAGCTCACGATGCCGGTGTCGGCCAGCGCGGCCCATTCGCTGGCCAATGTGCGCAAGACGCGCGAGGAAATGATCGAGGAAGTGCGCGCCATCGCCGATCTGCGGCGCCAGGTCGCGCCCCAGGTGCGGCTCGAGGCTGGCATCTCCACGGCCTTCGGATGCACGCTGCAGGGCGAGGTGCCGGAAGACGAGGTCATCTGGCTGGCGGCGCAGTGCGTCGCCGCCGGCGCCGACGAGTCGGGCCTGTCGGACACCGTCGGCTACGCCAATCCGGCGCAGGTGCGCCGCCTCTTCAGGCGCCTGCGGGCCGAGATCGGCGACAAGGCCGGCGCCGCCCACATGCACAACACCCGCGGCCTCGGCCTCGCCAACTGCCTGGCGGCCTACGAAGAGGGCGTGCGCACCTTCGATGCCTCGCTCGGCGGCCTCGGCGGCTGCCCCTATGCGCCCGGCGCCTCGGGCAACGTGGTCACCGAAGACCTGGTCTTCATGTTCGAGGCCATGGGCGTGCGCACCGGTATCGACATCGCGAAACTCATCGCGGCGCGCGCGCCGCTCATCGCCGGCCTGCCCGGCGAACCGGTCTACGGCATGACGCCCGAGGCCGGCCTGCCCAAGGGCTTCATCCAGGGAACCGCTCATGTCTGACACCCCACCGCTGCCCTACGCCGGCATCCGCGTCGTTGAATTCACCCACATGGTGATGGGCCCGACCTGCGGCATGCTCTTGGGCGACCTCGGCGCCGAAGTCATCAAGGTCGAGCCGATCGAGGGCGACAGCACGCGCCGCCTGCTCGGTTCGGGCGCGGGCTTCTTCCCGACCTTCAACCGCAACAAGAAGAGCATTGCGCTCGACCTCAAGAATCCCGAGGGCGTGGAGGCCGCGCTGCGCCTGATCGCCACCGCCGACATCGTGAGCGAGAACTTCAAGCCCGGCACGATGAAGAAGCTGGGCCTGGACTACGCAAGCCTGCAAAAGCTCAATCCGCGCCTGATCTATGTCAGCCACAAGGGCTTCCTGCCCGGGCCCTACGACCACCGCACGGCGCTCGACGAAGTGGTGCAGATGATGGGCGGGCTGGCCTACATGACCGGCCGCGCCGGCGATCCGCTGCGCGCCGGGACCAGCGTGAACGACATCATGGGCGGCATGTTCGGCGCCATCGGCGCGATGGCCGCGCTGCGCCAGCGCGAGCTCACGGGCAAGGGCTGCGAGGTGCAGTCGGCGCTGTTCGAGAACAACATCTTCCTGGTGGCGCAGCACATGATGCAGTTCGCCGCCACCGGCCGCGCCGCCGACCCGATGCCGAGCCGGATCTCGGCCTGGGGCGTGTACGACGTCTTCACCGTCAAGGACGGCGAGCAGATCTTCCTGGCGGCGGTCAGCGACAAGCAGTGGGCGATCTTCTGCAAGGCCTTCGGCCTCGACGAGCTGCTGGCCGATCCGCGCCTGAAGACCAACAACGACCGCGTGCTGGCGCGCGACTGGATGATGCCGATCCTGCGCTCGCACCTGGCCGAGCGCAGCGCGGCCGAGCTCAGTGCGGTGTTCGAGCAGAACGAGCTGCCCTTCGCGCCGATCACCCGGCCGCAGGACCTGTTCGACGACCCGCACCTCAACGCCACCGGCGGGCTGGCGCCGGTGCGAATGAACGACGGCAGCCAGTCGAAGGTGCCGCTGATGCCGTTTACGATCGGCGGCGAGCGCCCCGGCATCCGGCTGCAGCCGCCGCTGCTCGGCGAGCACACGCGCGCGCTGCTCCAGGAAGTGGGCTACAGCGATGCCGAGATCGACCGCCTGAAGACCCAGAACATCACCGCCGGAGACTGAGGCCATCAAATTCGGCACGCGCCGGGCGCTGCTCGTCCCGTACCGCTTCGCTGTTCCCGTCGGCGCGCCTTCGGGCGGCCCGGCGGCGGGCTTCTCAGGCCCCATGCGCTCAGGCCAGGTCCTCGTGCAGGCACAGGATGTTCCCTTCGGGATCCTCGAACCAGGCCGCCTTCTCGGAGCCCAGCACGCAGACATGCTCGACCGTCTTCAGGCCGGGCAGGTCGTAGTCGGCGAAACGCACGCCGCGCTGCTCCAGCCCGGCAACGGCCTGACCGATCTGCGCCACACGAAAGCTCAGCGCCGTGTGTTCCGCCCGGGTGCCCTCGGGCTTCGGGAACAGGGCCAGTTCGGTTCCGCCGCACTGGTAGATGAACTTGCCGTCGGACTTGGCGCCGAGGGGCTCCAGCCCGAGCGCTTCTTCGTAGAAGCGGCGTGCGCGGGCGAGATCCTTCACGGGCAGCATGCAAGTGACGCGGCTGGCTGCGAGAGGGTTCATGGTGCGTGCTCCGGGCAATGGCTCGAATCTTCCTTTGTAGGCTTTTTGCGGGCGCCGCGCCATCGGCTGCGAGGCAGTCGAGGGCTAATCGCGGCGAGCCCTTCGTGATAATCCCGGGCGATGGACCGCCTGAAGCAGCTCGAATCCTTTGTCGCGATCGCCGCCCGCGGCAGCCTCACGGCCGCGGCCAAGGCGGAGGGCGTGGCGCCGGCCATCATCGGCCGCCGCATCGACGCGCTCGAAGAACGGCTGGGCGTCAAGCTGCTGCTGCGCACCACGCGCCGGATCTCGCTCACCCATGAGGGCAGCGCCTTCCTGGAGGACTGCCAGCGCCTGCTGGTCGAGCTGGCCAATGCCGAGGCCAGCGTCAGCGCCGGCGGCGTCAAGGCCAGCGGTCATCTGCGCGTCACGGCGCCGGCCGGCTTCGGCCGCCGCCACGTGGCGCCGCTGGTGCCGCGCTTCCACGAACTGCATCCCGAAGTCACGATCTCGCTGAACCTCAGCGACCGGCTGGTCGACATGGCGGGCGAGAGCTTCGATTGCGCGGTGCGCGTCGGCGACCTGCCCGACTCCTCGCTGGTCAGCCTGCGGCTGGCCGACAACCGGCGCCGCTGCGTCGCCACGCCCGAGTTCGTGCGCCGCCATGGCGCCCCGCGCCATCCGGGCGAGCTGTCGCGCTTCGCCTGCCTGAGCCTGTCGAGCGATGCCTCGCAGACCCGCGGCTGGGCCTTCCGGGTGCCGGCGGCCGGTGGCGAGCACGAGGTGATCTACCTGAAGCCGACCGGCCCGCTCGACTGCTCCGACGGCCAGGTGCTGCACGACTGGTGCCTGGCCGGCCACGGCATCGCCTGGCGCAGCACCTGGGAGGTCGAGGCCGAGGTCGATGCCGGCCTGCTGGTGCCGCTGCTCGACGCATTCGCCGCGCCGCCCAACGGCATCTACGCCGTGTTCCCGCAACGCAAGCACCTGCCGCTGCGGGTGCGGCTCTGGCTCGACTTCCTGAAGGCGCACTATGCGCGCCCGGAGTTCTGGGGCGGCACAATCGCAGCGCCCAAGAAAACCAAGGAATCCGCCCGATGACGCTCGAAGCCATCCTCGCCTACCTGCACCTGCTGGCCATCCTGACGATGGTGGTCTTCATCGCCAGCGAGGCCGCGCTGTGCCGCATCGAGTGGCTCAACGCGGCGGTGGTCGAGCGGTTGGCGAAGGTCGATTTGATCTATGGCATCGCCGCGGTGGTGGTCATCGCCACCGGCGTGGCGCGCACCTGGTGGGGCATGAAGGGCACGGCCTGGTACTGGACCAATCCGCTGCTGCACCTCAAGCTCGCGCTGTTCGTCATCGTCGGCGTGATCTCGATCTTTCCGACGATGCGCTATCAGCGCTGGCGCAAGGCGCTGCGCGCCACGGGCGCGCTGCCGGCCGAGGCCGAGGTCCGCAAGACCCGCAAGCTCGTGATGATCCAGGCGCACATCATCGCAATCATTCCGCTGGTGGCGGTGTTCCTGGCCCGCGGCTTCGGCGCGAGAAGCTAGCCCCGATGAAGCCGGCGCACGTCAAGGCCCTGTTCGCCGGCACCATCTTCACCAGCGCCTTCCTGCTGTTCCTGGTGCAGCCGCTGATCGCCAAGCAGATCCTGCCTTGGTTCGGCGGCTCGGCGGCGGTGTGGTCGATCTGCATGGTGTTCTTCCAGGTCGTGCTGCTGGCCGGCTATGCCTACTCGGACTGGATCACGCGGCGGCTCGGCGCGCGCACCCAGGCGCGACTGCATGTCGGGCTGCTGCTCGCGAGCCTGGCCTTCCTGCCGATCGTGACCAGCGAACGCTGGAAGCCGACCGGCGCCGAGGACCCGACGCTGTGGATCCTCGGCCTCCTGTTCGGCACCATCGGGCTGCCTTACTTCCTGCTCTCGACCACCGGGCCGCTGGTGCAGTCGTGGGTGGCGCGCACGCCCTGGGGCGCGCAGGTGTACCGCTACTTCTCGCTGTCGAACCTGGCCTCGCTGGTGTCGCTGTTGAGCTACCCGGTGCTGATTGAGCCGCGCAGCTCGCTGCTGCAGCAGGCCTGGGGCTGGTCGATCGCCTATGGCGTCTTCGTGCTGCTGTGCGCCGGCACCACCTTGTATGTGTCGCGTCACTGGGCCGTCCAGCCCCGGCCCCGGGTCGATGCGGCGCCGGTCGAGGCCATGGG
Source organism: Variovorax sp. P4_D9 (assembly GCF_056401695.1). NCBI lineage: Bacteria > Pseudomonadati > Pseudomonadota > Betaproteobacteria > Burkholderiales > Comamonadaceae > Variovorax > Variovorax sp. P4_D9. Next base: position 3,810 of record NZ_JBFUIU010000069.1, on the reverse strand, counting down.
CTCGGTGAGACCCCGCCTCGCCGACCACCTGATGTGGCTCGCCCTGCCGGCCCTCGGCTCCTGGCTGTTGCTCGCGATCACCAACCACATCACGCAGAACGTGGCGGCGATTCCCTTCCTGTGGGTGCTGCCGCTGTCGGTCTACCTGCTGACCTTCGTGCTAACGTTCGAGAGCGACCGCTGGTACCGGCGCCCGGTGTTCGTCCCGCTGGCTGCCGCGATGCTGGCGCTGTGCGCCTTCGGGCTGCAGCACAGCCTGGGCTCCGAGCTGCGCACGGCGCTGCCGATCTACATCGTCGGACTGTTCGCGCTGTGCATGTTCCTGCACGGCGAGATGGCGCGCCTGCGCCCCGGCGGCGCCTACCTGACCCGCTTCTACTTGATGCTCTCGCTGGGCGGCGCGCTCGGCGGTATCAGCGTCGGGTTGGTGGCGCCGCATGTGCTGCCGGCCTATTACGAGCTGGGCGTCGGCCTGATGCTCTGTGCGCTGGTCGCGGCCGTGCTGTGGCGCCGGCGGCGCGTCGGCTTGGCGGCCTCGCTGGCACTGGCGGGGGCCTGCGCCTGGTTTCTGGCTCTGCAGATCGAGTACGACGCGGCCGGCGTTCGCCGCATGCAGCGCAACTTCTACGGCACGCTGGTCACGTTCGATGCCGAGCGCGGCGATGCCCGCGAGCCGGTGCGCAAGATGTTCCACGGCTCGGTCAAGCACGGCGAGCAGTACCTGTCGCCTTCAAGGYGGCGCGAGCCCACCACCTACTACGGCCCGAGTTCGGGTGTCGGGCTGGCGATCGCGGCGGCCCCGGAAGCGCCGCGCCGCGTCGGGCTGATCGGGCTCGGGGCCGGCACGCTGGCGACCTATGGCCGGCCCGGCGACACCTACCGGGTCTACGAGATCAATCCGCAGGTCTTCGAACTCGCCGACAGCGAGTTCAGCTTCCTGGCCGACAGCCGGGCGCGCATCGAGCGGGTGCTCGGCGATGCCCGGCTGGCGCTCGAACGGGAGAGCCCGCAGGCTTTCGACGTGCTGGCAGTCGATGCCTTCTCGGGCGATTCGGTGCCGGTCCACCTGATCACCTTGGAGGCGATGGACCTGTACTTCAGGCACATGCGGCCCGGCGGCATCGTCGCCTTCCACGTCACCAACCGCTTCCTCGCGCTGGCACCGGTGGTCGAGAAGATCGCGCTGGCCAAGGGCCTGCACGTGGCGCTGGTGCATGACGAGCCGAGCGCCGAGGGCCTGCGCAACACCGACTGGGTGCTGGTCGCCCGCGAGCCGAACCGGCTGTCCGACGGCGTCATCGGCCGGGCCAGTTCAAGAATCGAGCAGATCGCGGGACTTCAGCCCTGGACCGACGACTACAACAACCTGTTCGGCGTGCTGAAGTAGAACCAGCGAGCTGCTATCGCGGTCGGCGCAGCCAGGTCTGTTGGTGAAACACCGCGGAACCGGCTTTGCCGGGCCGCTGGTGTTGCCCCCCGGTAGGGGGGTGGGCGGGCTACACGAAGTGAGCCCAACCTGGGGGCGAGCTAACCCTTGGCGTCGGCTTCGCACTTCTTCATGAAGCTGTTCTTGGCGGCACCGGCCAGCGGCTTGCCGTTCTTGTCGATCGCCTTCGCCGCGCAAGCCGGTACGACTGCGGCCGCGGCGTCCTTTTCGCACTTCTTGACGAAGCTGGTCTTAGCCGCGCCGCTCAGCTTCTTGTCCGCCGCCTGGGTGTCGCAGGGGGAGGCGTGGGCGACGCCGAAGGACAGGGCGCCGCCCAGAGCCATCAGGGAAAGGAGCTTTTTCATCATGGAGGAGTCCTTGGAGATTGGTTGTGACGGTTTTCCCCGCCCCGGGGCTGCCCATCCTAACGGCCGACGCTCACTGTTGGATGACGATCGTTACGGGTGGTCGTTTTGCCCCCGGTAAAATTCACAGATGCTATTGGTCAAACAGGAGCTGCTCGCGGCGCTCGCGAACACGCTCGAATCCCTCTCGCCCGGCGCCGGCAGCAAAGCCGCGTTCGAGTCGCCCAAGGTGGCGGCGCACGGCGATTTCGCCAGCACCGCCGCCATGCAGCTGGCCAAGCCGCTGCAGCGCAAGCCGCGCGAGCTGGCCGAGCAGCTGGCCGCCGCGCTGCAGGCCACGCCGTCCTTCGCCCGGTGGGTCGACGCGGTCGAGATCGCAGGCCCCGGCTTCCTCAACATCCGCCTCAAGACGGCTGCCCGCCAGCAGGTGGTGCGCGAGGTCCTCGAGGCCGGCGCTGCCTTCGGCAGCCAGCCCGCGCGGGACGAGCGGGTGCTGGTCGAGTTCGTCTCGGCCAACCCGACCGGTCCGCTGCACGTCGGCCACGGGCGCCAGGCGGCGCTCGGCGACGCCATCTGCAACCTGCTTGCCACCCAGGGCGACAAGGTCTGGCGCGAGTTCTATTACAACGACGCCGGGGTCCAGATCCAGACGCTGGCCACCAGCACCCAGCTGCGCGCCAAGGGCTTCAAGCCCGGCGACCCCGAATGGCCCGAGCAGGCCTACAACGGCGAGTACATCGCCGATATCGCGGCCGACTTCAAGGCCAGGAAGACCGTGCGCTCCGACGACCGCGAGTACACGGCCAGCGGCGACGTCGACGACATCGACTCGATCCGGCAGTTCGCGGTCGCCTACCTGCGCCACGAGCAGGACCTGGACCTGAAGGCCTTCCAGGTCAAGTTCGACAACTACTACCTCGAGTCCAGCCTCTACACCAGTGGCCGCGTGGCGGCCACGGTGCAGAAGCTGGTCGATGCCGGCAAGACCTACGAGCAGGACGGCGCCTTGTGGCTGAAGTCGACCGACTACGGCGACGACAAGGACCGCGTGATGAGGAAGGGCGACGGCACGTACACCTACTTCGTGCCCGATGTGGCGTACCACATCGCCAAGTGGGAGCGCGGCTTCCACAAGGTGGTCAACATCCAGGGCACCGACCACCACGGCACGATCGCGCGGGTGCGCGCCGGCCTGCAGGCGGCCGGGGTCGGCATTCCGGCCGGCTACCCCGACTACGTGCTGCACACGATGGTGCGCGTGGTGCGCGGCGGCGAAGAGGTCAAGATCAGCAAGCGCGCCGGCAGCTACGTCACCTTGCGCGACCTGATCGAATGGACCAGCACCGACGCGGTGCGCTTCTTCCTGCTGAGCCGCAAGCCCGACACCGAATACACCTTCGACATCGACCTCGCGCTGGCGCAGAACAACGACAACCCGGTCTACTACGTGCAGTATGCCCATGCGCGCATCTGCTCGGTGCTGGCGGCCTGGGGCGGCGATGCCGCCACGCTCGAGGGCGTGGACCTGTCCCCGCTCGAGAGCCCGGCCTCGCAGGCGCTGCTGCTGCAGTTGGCCAAGTACCCGGCCATGTTGACTGCCGCAGCCAAGGATTTCGCGCCCCACGACGTCACCTTCTACCTGCGGGAGCTGGCTGCCAGCTACCACAGCTACTACGACGCCGAGCGCATCCTGGTCGATGACGAGCCGGTCAAGCGGGCCCGCCTGGCGCTGGTCGCGGCGACCGCGCAGGTGCTGCACAATGGCCTCGCTGTTCTGGGCGTCAGCGCGCCGCAAAAGATGTGATTCCCTCCTCCACCATGAAGAAAAGACAAAGCGGCAACATCGTCATCGGGCTGATCATCGGCCTGGTGCTCGGGCTCGGCATCGCGCTCGGGATCGCGGTCTACGTGACCAAAGTGCCGATCCCGTTCATGACCAAGACGCAGCGCGGCGGCGTCGAGCAGGACGAGGCCGAGGCGCGCAAGAACCGCGACTGGGATCCGAACGCACCGCTGGCC
>NZ_JBFUIU010000068.1:0-20933 GCF_056401695.1 Variovorax sp. P4_D9 | reverse complement strand
ACCTTCCGCCTCGTGAACGAGGCGGGGGAATCGGTGCTCGTCAAATTCCACTGGCAGCCGAAGCTCGGTACGCATTCGCAGGTCTGGGAAGAAGCCGTGAAGATCTCCGGCGCCGACCCTGACTTCCATCGCCGCGACCTGTGGGAAGCGATCGAGGCCGGCGAGTATCCGGAGTGGGAACTGGGCCTGCAGATCTTCACCGAAGAGCAGGCAGAACAGTTCAGCTTTGACATCCTGGATGCGACGAAGATCATTCCCGAGGAACTGGTTCCGGTGCAAATCGTCGGGCGGATGGTGCTGAACCGGAACCCCGACAACTTCTTCGCCGAGACGGAACAAGTGGCCTTCTGCACCGCTCACATCGTGCCAGGTTTGGACTTCACGAACGATCCCCTGCTGGCAGGCCGGATCCATTCGTATGTCGACACGCAGATCAGCCGCCTGGGCGGGCCGAACTTCCACGACCTCCCGATCAATGCGCCGATCGCGCAGGTGCACAACAACCAGCGCGACGGCATGCACCGCCAGGCGATCCACCGGGGGCGCGTGGCTTATGAGCCCAACTCCCTTGCAGGCGGATGCCCCTTCCAGGCCGGCGCGGCCCAGGGCTTCACCAGCGTCGCGAGACGCATCGATGCGAAGGAGAGCGCGGACAAGGTCCGCATCAAGCCCGAGAAGTTCGCGGACCACTACACGCAGGCTCGGCTGTTCTTCGAGAGCCAGTCGGAAGTGGAAAAGGCGCATATCGGCAACGCTTTCCGCTTCGAGTTGTCGAAGGTGACCGTGCCGGCGATCCGAGAACGAGTGGTTGCGAGCCTGCTCAACGCTTCACCCGAACTGGCGGCGCGCCTCGCGCAAGACCTGGGGATGGACCTGCCGGCACCGCTGCCCAAGGCGCTCGAGAACCCCGCCACACCCGAGGTCGAGAGCTCGCCCGCCTTGTCGTTGATGGCTCGGCCGGGCGATGGCGGCATCCGCACGCGCAAGATCGCGGTCCTCGTCGCCAACGGCCTCGAAGGCAAGTCGCTTGGAAAACTCGTTTCATCGCTGGTGGCGGCGGGAGCGGTGCCGCGGCTGGTGGCGGCCCGGCTAGGCACCTACGTCGGCATCGGCGGCGAGAAGTTTGCCGCCGACGCAACCATGGAGAACTCGCCGGGATTCCTGTTCGATGCCCTCGTTCTTCCGGACGGGGAAGATGCAGTGGCGAGCCTGGACGCAGACGCGCACACGCTCGAGTTCCTGCGCGTCCAATACTGGCATTGCAAGACCATCCTGGCTTTCGGCGCATCGCAAGCACTGCTCGCTGAAGCTCAGATCCCGATGACGATGCCCGACGGTTCCGCGGATCCTGGACTGATCCTTGCCGACGCGTCTGCTGCAGACGAGGCCATCGCCGATTTCATCGGCGCCATGGGCAAGCATCGGCATTTCGGCCGCGAGAATGATCCGCCAGTGGCTTGATCTCGAGTTAGCGAACGGGGGTTGGTTTGGCCGCAAGCATTGCTTGCGGCCTTTTTTCTGGCTGACGTCTCCGTGCATGGCGGTGGTGACCCGGTCGCGCCATGCATCGGACACGGGTCATCTACCTGGGGCGTCGTCCTCTTGCGGCGAGCGCGGCTGACTCTTGGCCGAATCGACCTTGAAAACGCTCAACTTGCCGTCGCCCTCCAGGCGCGCGATGCGAACTTCCGATAGCGCCTCCACGCCGGCTTCGCGCAGCTGGCCCTCGAGCTCTTCCATGGTGATCATTTCCCGCTTCATGGCCTTGCGATTGACGCGTCCATGCCGCACCAGGACCTCCGGCTGCGGCTCGAGAAACCTGGCCACGGGCGCGAATCGGTAACTCAGCCAGTCAAGCCCAAAATTCCACGCGACCAGGGTGGCCAGCAAGACGAGACCGTCGTTGATCGACTTGTACTCGCCCTGCATCGCATTGCTGGCGGCATCAGCCACGAGCACCACGAAAAGCAGGTCTGCCACTCCCATCGAGCCGACGTCGCGGCGTAGCACGAATCGAAAGACCAGCAGCAGGAACCAGTACACCACGGTGCCCCGGACAACCATGTGCCAGACAGGAAACTCGCGCGCGAAGAGCTCGGCCATCTCGCTCACGATGTTTTTCCGAGTGATGGGAGATAAGGGGCACCGGCCGCGAGTCGCTGCGCGACCGCATTGAGCAAAGCATCCGCGAATCCGCCTGGCGCTCTCGCGACCCGCCTCGCGCTCGTAATCACACGGGGTCGACAGCTCCAGGCGATGCGGGCCCCGCAGGTCTCGAGGGCGCTCACCAGTTCGACGTCCTCGCTGCATGAGAGGTGGCGAAAGCCACCTGCGTCACGGTAGGCTGTTGCCGAAACACCAAGGTTGGCGCCATGGACGTGCCGATGTGCATCGGAGTCGAAATAGGTTTGCGCGAAGTGTGACCGCAACAGGTCGGCATGCTCGCCATGGGGAGACCAGTTCTGGACATCGACGGTTCCGCACACTGCGTCTGCCTCCAACGCAAGCTGTTCCGCGAGCCAGCCCTGCGAAACCAGGGTGTCGGCGTCCGTGAACGCCAGCCATCTGGCGCCTCTTGCGAGCAGGTGCTCGGCGCCGGCAGCGCGCGCCGCGCCCACATTGCGTGCGTGAAGGGTCAACACCGTGGCGCCGGCCTGCGCCGCGAGCACGCCCGTGCCATCGGTACAGGAATCCGTCACGACCACCAACTCGACGGGTTCGGCGACGAGTCGAACGTCTCCGGCCGCTCGAAAAATGCAGCCGATGCATTCGACGATGACGTCTTGTTCATTGTGTGCAGGGACGACAACGCCGATCATGTGCTTGTATGAGTATTGAGTGAAGCGAGTGCATCAATATCGTGAGGCTGGCGTCCCCCTGGGTAAGAAGGCTGTGTTGATGTGTGTAGGCCATTCGGGACCAGGGGTTGTTGAGCTCCCCCATCCAGGGGCCCTGCGAGATTGGCGAGCGCGAGGTGGCTCGGCGATCGCATCCGGCCCACGCGAACGGGTCTCTAACGGGCGTCTGCTTCCTTCGTTCGCCGAGGCGCTGGGTTCTGCCCATGCGTAGGCCACGTCTTGTACCAAACGACCAGCCGTCCGAGTGTCGCTCGTCGAAGTCGCGAGTTCTTCCCACGTGTCGATGCTGCGTCTCGACTCCCAACGCCCGAGCCGGCGGCGCCTACCACGCACTAATGGTCCGGAACCTTTGTCACGCGGTGTATGGACGGCCACCCCCTGCATTGACGTGAGGTGGTCAAGGGCGGTCCGGATTCACCTCGTGGCGGGGCGCGCGCCKGCCTCCGCCTGGTGGACTCAGCCGCTGGGCGGCCGGCGCGCACCGAGGATCATTTCGGTCAACCAGGCCGACAGCAGGGCGTCGTAGGCCCGCTGACTTCGCTCGTCGGAAAGCGCGTGGTCCGCGCCATCGATGCTGCGATAGGTCAGCGACTTGGCGTTTTGGAACGATCGGACAAAGCTCGCGATGCCCGTCGCAGGCACCGTATCGTCGAGCTCGGAGCCCACGATGAGAGCGTCACCCGAGAATTCAAGGCATGCCGCAAGCGCACGGTCGGAGCCCGCCGGACGGACCTCCGACCGATACCTCTGGAGCTCCTCGCGATCCAAGCTGTTCTTGGGCAAGTTCCAGTCATCGTCCGGGTACGGCGCGGGAACGCGCATCGCCAGCCAACGCACGTTTCGCATCGCGCTCACGATGGCGGCCAAATAGCCTCCGTAGCTCGTGCCGATCAGCGCCAGTGACTGGCGGTCGACGGCCGCATGATTGGCCAAGCTATCGAATGCCGCTAGTACGTCGCACACGTTCTGTTCGCGTGTGACGGACTCCCTGAGCGCTTCCTGGCGGCCGTGCCCTCTCAGATCGAAGGTCAGGCATACGCAGCCGAGTGCCGCGATGTCCTCGGCTCGCACTTGGTAGTGCGTCTGATCGCTATCCCAGCCATGCACCAGAAGAACGCCGGGCAGTAGGTTCGACGCGGACACCAGCAAGCCATCCACAGAGGTCCCGCAGTCCACGACGATCGACAGGTTGTCTTTGCTTGCAATCACGGGCTGCCCTTCGTTGCTCACCGCAAAGTGGCACGTCGTCACAAGAATGATCAGGCCAGCCATTTCCTCCTGAATGACTGCGCCGCCTGAGCAGGACGGCCAATACCTACAGCGCCCCGTGCCGTTGCGTTTCCGCCGTCACGCGCAACCGCGACCGCCGGATCACCCGAGCGGACGCAAAGGCCCGAACAGCGCTAATCGCCTTCTGTATGCGGAGTGCGCCTCGCCGAAGACCGCGCTCGCGGTGCTCCTGGACATCCGCAACGATGTCCCCCCGCGCCCGATGCGACTCGGCGGCGCTCGCCGGGCGGGCGAGGCCCTCGACGCGCCCGGACGGGACCAAGGGTCTTATGAAACCGGGAGGCTAAACCGCCGACCTGCGGGAATGTGTCGGCGGGTTCCCGAGAGGGCTCCGTGCCGTGTCGGCGCGCCGGCAGTCGAATGCGTCGTCCGGACTACAGCGGTTCTGCCTCTCGGCCTAGCCGGGCGCGAAGCGCGGCGACTACAAAAAGGGCTAGAGGGGGCTTCCCACATACAGACCCCGCGCGCCGCCCAACCCCAGCCCGAAAGTGACCCGTCCAATGCCATCCTCCTGCCCGTCCGGCCGGCCCGTCCTGAATCTTGCGCCCCCAAGGCGGTGGCGCTCACGGGGCGTTCGCATGGGGCGTGCTCGACTGCCTGCTCGACCAGCCTGACATCGACATCGGGCGCGTCAGCGGCACGAGTGCCGGTGCCCTCAATGGCGCCGCGCTCGTGACGGGCCTCGTGAGAGCGGGCCGGCAGGGCGCCAAAGACAATCTGGCCTTGCTGTGGCAAAGAGTGGCCGCGATCGGCGCGCCGTTGACCTTCTTGCTGCTGCCCTTGCGCAAGCCAGGCATGGGCATCTGGGAGGACGCCCTTCCATTGCTTTCGCCCTACCAGACCAACCCGGTGGCGCTCGAACCGCTTCGCCATGTCCTGGCCGCAGTGGTTGGTCTCGAGGCCTTGCGCACGCCGTGCGGCACGCCTCTGTTCGTCAATGCGGTCAACGTGCACTCGGGCTTCTCGCGTGTGTTCGGACCGCATGACATGTCGCTCGACGCACTGGTGGCGTCGGCCTGCGCACCGCTGATGTGCCAGGYCGCGCAAATCAATGGCGAGTTCTACTGGGACGGCAGCTACGCGGGCAATCCGATGCTTTGGCCACTGTACCGGGAAGCACTCGACACGGACATCCTGATGGTGGAGCTGACGCCGCTGCACCGGCCGGAAACCCCGACCACGGCGAAGAACATCCTGAACCGCATCAACGAGATCGCCTCGATCAACGGGCTTGTGTCGGAGCTGCGCGCGCTAGACAGCGTCAACCGTCATGTCGCGCAGGCAGACATCCGCATGCACGTGCTCAGCCTGCCGGAGGCGGGGACCGAGGTCGAGATTGAACCCTCGGTCAAGCGCACCGTCGGGCCGACGCTGTTCGAATCGCTGCGGCGCACCGGGTATGGCGCATGCGTGACCTGGCTTGAGCAAAATCGCGGCGAGCTCGGTCATCGCGCGACGGTCGACATCGAGCGTCGCTACCTGGCGCCCTACGCACAGCCCGCGGCACAACTTTCGCCATGACGTAGTCGCTCCAGGCGCAGCTCGACCCTATGAAGGATTCCGCCGCTTCCTGCATTCGCCTCGCGCAGCGACCGGGATGCCACCGTCGTCCGATGTTCGGCCGCTGACTTGGCACAAGAACGTTGCCAGGGGATGGCTGATCAGGACAACCTTCCGGCCGCGAAAGCCAGACCTTCAGGCTGCGGACGACGGCGATGATCGCTTCCTACAAACCTCGCAGTCGGGCCGCCACCTCGGCAATGGGGCCGTCCCTTGTGAGGGCTAAGGGCAGGAATTCAAGGCATGGCGGCATTGAGGTCGCCCGGTTTGGTCAGGGGGCGCTGGGGAGATGCGCCAGATAGAACCTCAGCATCTCGGCAGAGTTCAAGGAGGTCGTCGAGTCGCTCCGTGGCGAGCAGGACGGGCCAAGATGACCACTGCCATTCGAGTGCTGCATCTCGAGGACGACTACCTTGCGGTAGACCTCGAAGGCCGAGACGCTGCCCAAGATTGCGCTCCAGTGATAGAAGTCGTACTCCTGGTCTTCCTCGGTGGCGGTGCCGAAGAACTCGCTGTTGAGCGCATGGAACTTCACGTCGACCAGCCGGTCTGGCCCCCAGGCCACTCGCAAGCACCGCGCAGCGGGCCGAAAACACCTCCCGCATGATCGATGTCAACTGCCAGACCTCGCTGCTGCCGCAGACTGCCGAAGTGGCCAAGTACGGCTGGCAGGGGCTGCTCTCAATCAGCGAACTGCTGCCCTTGTACAACGAGCGCCACGACCAGATCGTCCCCAACGAAGTCATGGAGTTCATGGTCAAGGACACGTCCAATCCGTCGTCGATCGTCTCATGCCTGCGCGGGGCGCGCGAGAACGCCCGCGCCGTGCGGGGCGCGCTCACCACCGACGCCTGGGAAACGCAGAACACGACCTGGCTCGAGCCTGTTCGATCAGTCGCCGACCGCTCGGGTCCCTTGAGCTGTGACGGCATACCGCCGCGAACGGGAACTGTCGGCCATAGGACGAAGTTTGCGACTGACCGCTAAGCGGATGCAGATTCGGCCCGGGTTTGCATGTCGCACACCGCGGTCGCAGTAAGCGGGGTCCATTTGATTTCAGTGCAAAAAGTGACTACAAGAGCTTCCCGCAGAATGCAAGCCCCGGCGGCCACCCAAAGTGCCCCACTTATGGCCACCCAAACTGCTCCACCCTGGCCACGGTGACCTGACGCATTGAACACGGTGCGTCGGGCGCCGCGAGGCTCGACAGGCAGGACGTTACTTTCCACCCCCTCTGAGTGAGGGGAACAACGGAGTGAACGTCTTGAAGCCACATCTGCAAACCACCATCTGGACGCTGCTCAAGGGCGGCGCCACCCAGCGCGAGATCGCGCGAATCACCGGCATCTCGCGCCACACCATCCGGGCGTATCAGCAGCGCTTCGCCGCCGATCCGGCAAACTGCCCCGGGGTGGCCACCGACCCTCCCAGTCAAACTGCTCCACCCTGGCCACCGACTTCCAGGCCGGTAGCCCTGGCGCTGGCCACCTCCAAGTGCGAACCCCACCGCGACTTCATCGACGCCCAGTTGCGCCTGGGCCGCAACGCCACGGCCATCTACCAGGACCTGGTCGACTTGCACGGCTTTGACGGCGCCTACAACTCCGTCAAGCGCTTCGTCGCCCAGCTTCGTCACAAGGAGCCCGAACAGTTCGACCGCCTGAGCTTTGCGCCCGGCGAGTAATCGAAAGCTTTCGATTATGCAGAGAGTCTTTAGCCGAGCGGCCGCGGCGCGCCGTCGACGATTCAGGGCGCAACTCGTGTCCCGCGGCCGGTTGGCTAAAGATCCCGTTGGACTGAACCGCCCGCACGACGGTGGTGCTATGGGTATTGAATCAATCGGCGCTTGGTCAGGCCCCGATAGTTCTGCAGCGTGAGGCGTGCTCGCCGGTGGTGGAATGAGGTTCGAGTTGCCCAGGCGTGTGCAATGACGACGACATGTATGCGCCACGAGAGCTCCACAGCGTCGTTCGGTGTGGGCATGCAAAGGGACACCCGGCGCGTGGCGCGGCGCGGCGAGAAGAGCTGGGACTGACGGTTGGGGATCGCGTTCATGGTGGCGTGGGCGGTGGACCCCGTGGCAAGGTTCCCGGCAGGAAGGATTCGATGCGCACCATCTGGCCACGCCCGCATTGCGGGCAGGCGCGCAGCGACACGCCGGTCAGGCGTTGATAGCGATCACGATAGTCCAGCGCCGCATCGGGCAACTCGACGATCGGCGCGGGCGCTGCCAGCAATTGGCGACAGCGGTCGAGCTTGATCTGGCGGTAGCGGTTGGCCAGCAGGCCATAGTGGCGAATGCGCTGGAAGCCCCTCGGCAGCACATGCAGCAGGAAGCGGCGCACGAACTCCTGCGCATCCAGGCACATGACCTTGCGCCGCGATTCGTGACGGTAATCCTTCCACGCGAAGGCGACCCGGCCGTCGGCGAAGTCGATCAGGCGGTTGTTCGAGATCGCCACCCGATGGGTGTAGCGCCCGAGGTAGTCCAGGACTTGTTGGGGGCCCCCGAAGGGAGCCTTGGCGTAGACAATCCACTCGGCACGGGCGACGGGCGCCAGGTAGCTGGCGAAGGCATCGGAGCGCTTCAGCACGGCAAGGTCGTTGAAGAAGCGCAGTTCTCCCTCATCGAAGGCCTGCCGCAACTGCGTGAGGAAGAGGCGCCGGAACAGCCGCGACAGCACCCGCACCGGCAGGAAGAAGCCCGGGCGGCAGGCGATCCAGCGCTGGCCATCCGGGGCCACCCCGCCGCCGGGCACGACGCAGTGCAGGTGTGGGTGATGCAGCAGGTTCTGGCCCCAGGTGTGCAGGATCGCAATGAAACCGATCTCGGCGCCCAGGTGCCGGCGATCGGCGGCGATGGTGCGCAAGGTCTCGGCGGTGGCGTGGAACAGAATGTCGTAGACCACAGCCTTGTTCTGGTACGCGATGGCAGCAATCTCCTGCGGCACGGTGAAGACGACGTGGAAGTACTCGACCGGCAGCAGTTCGGCCTGCCGGTCTTCCAGCCACTGCGCGCGAACCAGCGACTGACATTTTGGGCAATGCCTATCCCTGCAGCTGTTAAAAGCTATGCGCTGGTGGCCGCAGACATCGCACTGCTCGACGTGGCCGCCCAGCGCCGCCGTGCGGCAGCGCTCGATGGCGCGCATGACACGACGCTGCCCACCGCTGATCGCGTCAGCGTGATCCTGACGGTAGGCAGGCCCGACCTGGCGGAAGATGTCCGCCACCTCGAGCCCGGTGGCGCGCATCGCTGCCGGCTTAGAACACCGGGGGAGGAGTCGGCTCGGACGGCAGCGGCGCGACCTCAGGCAACAGATCCAGYGGACTGGTCGTCGCGCACACTGTGCTGGTGGCGATTTTCAGATAGCGCGAGGTGGTGGCCAGGCTGCAGTGGCCGAGCAGCAACTGGATGCGGCGCACGTCGGTGCCGGACTCCAGCAGGTGCGTGGCGAACGCGTGGCGCAGCGAATGTGGGGTGATCGGCTTGGCGATGCCGGCCGCGCGGTGTGCCTTGCGGCACGCCAGTGCCACGGCATCTGTAGTGATCGGCCGGCCGGGGATGTCGCCGGGAAACAGCCAGGTCTTGGGGCGCACCACCTTCCAGTACGAGCGCAGCGCCTCCAGCAACCGGGGCGAGAGCATCACGTATCGGTCGTGGCGGCCACATGTGTTCGCCGGTCTTATGTTGAGGCGGGTGCGGCAGCCGCCATTGGAAGGGCGAGAGCTGTCGGTAGATGCCGGTACGACCGCAACATAAGGTCTCGGACGGATTGCTACAGCGACCTGAGGAATTCGATGAGACCTGGGTCGGAGTGCCACGGCTTGACGGAAGCCTCATCGGGTTGATCGCAGTGCGCCAGCGCCTTGGCTTTCATTTCCAGGTCGACCTCGGCATAGATGTTCGTGGTGTCGACGGAGACATGTCCAAGCCAGGCGCGGATTGTGTTGATGTCAACGCCCGAACGTAGCAGGTGGACGGCGCAGGTGTGTCTCAGACAATGCGGACTGATCCGCTTGTCGGCGAACGATGGCAATGTCTTGGTGGCCTGCTCGACAGCGCGACGAACCAAGCTGTAGATTCCGAAGCGCGTCAGCGGTTGGCCGAGCCGATTGAGGAAGACGAAGTCCTCGGCGCCACGTCCAGAAACCAGCGACTTGAGGGCGTCGGCAGTACATTGCCAAATCGGACATCGGCGCGTCTTGTTGCCTTTGCCGGTGAGGCGCACCGAGGGAGAACTACCCCAGGTAATGTCGGCCAAGCTCAGATGCGCGGCCTCATCGGCGCGAGCTCCAGAGTTGTAGAGGAACAGCAACAAGGCGTGATCTCGAGCACCTTGTGGCGTGTCGAGATTCGGCGTCTTCAACAGCACGTCCATCTCCTCCTTGTCCATGTAATTCAGTGTGGATTYCGCGGTCTTCTTGAAGGGCACCGCGCGTATCTCTGCATACCAGGACACTTGCTCGGGGCAGTGTATGGCGATGAATTTGGCGAGCGAGTGGATCGCGGCTAGGCGCAGATTGCGTGTCGTGCCACAGCAGCCGCGTTCCTTCTCAAGATATTCCAGGAACGAGCGCACCACAGACGGCGAGAGATCGTCGATCGTCAACTTGTCAACACCCTTGCGTCGCACGTTGCTCAAGTACGGCAGCAAGAGGATCATTGCATCTCTGTAGCTGACCTGGGTGTTGCGGGCGAAGTTGCGGTCGGTGATCACGTGCTCCAGCAGAAAACGGCGCACCCAAGAGCCGATCAGGATTGCGTCACGCATGGCACACCTCCGGCTGGGCGTAGCGCTCGAAGCGAAGGCTGGCTTCGCGAAGCAGTTCACTGGTCATGCTGAGGTAGCACTGGGTGGAACGAATATCGACATGTCCAAGATACGTTGCCAACTGCGGCAGCAATGTCTGAACATTCGCGCCAGCGCGATACCAGGCGACGACTCGATGGACGGCCGCGGTGTGTCGAATATCGTGGATGCGAGGTTGATATCGGGCGGTGGGCTCTCGCCGAATCCCGGCGGCTCGGCGGATTCGGCAAAACAGTTTGTTCACACGCTTGTAGTTCAAATGAATGCCTGTGCGTGTTGCAAGGAAAGCCGAGTTCGCACCGGCAGGCAATGGGAGCGCTTGACGGCACGACAGGTAGTCCATCAAAGCTATCCTCAGACGGGGACCGATGGGGACCAGGCGCGTCTTGAAGAATTTGGTATCGCGCACCGTAATCAGGTGGCCGCCCAAATCGACATCTTGCAAAGTGAGTGAGAGCGCCTCTCCGATGCGCATGCCCGTCCCGTACAGCAGCAGTAGCATGCTTCTCATGGTCATTGCAAGCAGCGGCGACAAGACACTTTGCAGAATGTCGGTGGCTGCCAGCAACCGCTCAAGCTCATCGACCGAGTAGACATACGCCTCGAACGGAGGCGGACGATGGGGAATGCTCACGGGCAGAGGCGACTTCGTCGTAAAGCCGCGGTCAATCGCAAACTGGTAGAGGCCAGCGAGCACTGTGTAGGTATTCCGCCAACGACGGGTGACCGGGCCGGTTCCAGCGACGAAGGCAAGAACCGATTCGGCCTTGACGTCCTCAACATGGATGTCTCCCATGTGGCGGCAAAACGCTCGAAGCACTGCAGCTTGTGATCGGAGCCGCATCCCCAACGAGCGCTTGTAGTCAATGTAGGTCTCGACAAGCTCACGAAGCTTCATGACAGCTCTCCCAAATCAAAAGCGGCCACTTCGCGCAAACCAGGCAGGTCTACCTTCGCATAGATACGAGTAGACGAGGTGCTGCGATGTCCGAGGTGATCTCCGATCTCCTTGAGTGACAATCCTTCGGCAATCAATCGAGTCGCGCAGGCGTGCCTGAGGCTATGCGGACCGCGATGAGCGCATTGCACGTTCAGCGCATTCAATCTGGAAGAAACGATGTCATAGAGCCCACTGCATGAAAGGGGGCGATATGGCGAAATGACGGTGAGGAACACCTCGCGATGCGAAGTGATCTGGCGAACGAACTGCAGATACTCGATGATGGCCTTGCCGACCGAGGGGAGAAGCGGGTAGATCTGTGACTCACGCCTCTTGGCTCTTGCTATCCGAATCCTGTCGTGCCCCCAATCAATGTCATCGAGGCAGAGTCTTGCCACCTCACTCGCGCGAAAGCCGTAGATCGCGAACAACATCAGGATAGCGCGGTCACGGATGTCTGTTGACCGACCGGTCTGCAAGCCTGCCAATAGGCGCTGCACATCTGCCCACATGGGGCCAGTCGGGAGCCTCTCCAAAGCATAGATCCGTGGCCCACGGATGGCTGTCGCCAAGCGAGATGAGCACCATCCGTGCTGGGCACCGTATCGAAAGAAGGACCGCAGCGCGTCCACGACATTGCATTGGGTGACACGAGCCCATCCTCGGCCATTGCCAACAGCAAGATAGGCGTCGACGTCGTTGATATCAACGCTAGCGAGGGGTCGATCAAACGATGCATACCAACGCAGAAAATATTTGATGTCGCCGCGAAAACGATCAACGCTGGCGACAGTGAGACCGCGCTCGTGCAGCGCCCAGGTGCAGTACTCGTTTAACTGCAATCCGTAGGGAATCGACTCAATCGATTCGCGAAGACCACCCAAATATCGAAGCCATGCGCAGGCATGACCAACCAGTCGACTGCGTGTAGTCGAAAGCGCAAGCCTCGGACCCGTGAGGTCCTCACGATCTGCGCCTTCGAGGATGATCGCTCGAACTTGCTCGACCGAGAGGTTGAGGTCAGTACGCCCACTGAGCTTGAGGGAGAACCACAGCAGGTCATGGGCTTTGCTCGCCATCGTCCAACGAGAGTCGCCTCGCTTGGTGCAGTACTCAAGATAGCGACCTCGCTCTTCAGAAAACGGCGCGCTTGCGTGCTTGGCTCTCGCGGAGAGGCGACAAAAAAGCTGATCAAACATGGCGGAACCTCCGTAGAAACTTCGGAATGTCCGCCCAGAGGGCGCGAAATTCTATGTGTCGTCAAAGACGGTGAGATCCGGTTGGYTCCAGGGGGTCGAGGAAGCACCGCAACATAAGACCGGCGAACACATGTGGCCGCAAATGTTCTGTAGAACATTTGCGGCCCTTACCCTGTTCGACGCGCAAGGTCATGCGCTGGCTGTCGATGTCGCCGACCTTCAGTGCAACGATTTCGCTGACCCGAAGTCCCGTGCCGTAGGCAATGGACAGTGCCGTGTGGTACTTCAGGTTGGAGGCCSCAGCGATCAGGCGTGCGACCTCCTCGCGACTCAGGACCACCGGCAGCTTCTGAGGCACATCTACGTAGCTCATCTTGGCCATCAGTTCGCCACGGTCGAGCGTGACGTCGAAGAAGAACTTCAAACCGGTGATCGTCGCATTGAGGGTGATCGGCGAGACGCCCCGATCGACCATGTGCAACTGGAAGCGCCGCAGATCCTCCGCGGWGGCTGTGTCGGGGGAACGCTGCAGGAAGCCGGCGAGGTACCGAACCGCGCGGATGTAGGCAGCCTGTGTCTTGGGTCCGAGCTTGCGCATGCGCATGTCGTCGCGCATGCGCTGACGCAGCGGAGAAACCGCTGRTGTCGATGGGGTCATGATCGTGCTCCTGTYRATGAACGAGGCCGATTGCCTCGYTACTCAACATAGACAGGGACGYGATGATTGATAGGGCGGCAGCCTCAGCGGCGGGCTACCGCGCGAGCGGTTTAGTCCAGGGGCCCTACCCTGCCTGTCGTCAGCGACCGTCGCACGGCTGGTCTGCAGCGGTTCCGGTCCTTCCCTACCGGTGGGTGAACTCACGCTGTGAAGCCGACTCCGGTCATCCACGTGTCACGGAGCCGCTGGTATCGAAGGCCGGTACCAGGGTATTGCCGTCATAGAGCGCCACATTCGCTCGGGCGAGCATGCCATCGCAGTGTCAAATGACAGCTCTCTTGGCCGCCGAACTGGGAGTCTGGGCCCGTTGCCGACACTCACCATCCGCGAAAGCGGACCTTCGACCGCGGTTGACGCAAGAATATGATGAGCGTAATATTGCGGTCATCATGTCAGCCACCACCAGCCGCAAGGAACTGACCCACGACCGCATCCTGGATGTAGCGGCGCGTGCAATTCGCCGCGCCGGTTACGACGGCGTCGGTCTGGCCACCATCATGAAAGAGGCCGGCCTGACGCATGGCGGCTTCTATGCCCACTTCGCATCCCGCGATGCTCTGTTGGCCGAGGCCACGCAGCGTGCCGGTCGCGACACCGGGGCCGTGCTCGTCGATCGGCTGCGCCAGGCGCAGGCCCAAGGGATGAGTCCGTTCTCCGCGCTGGTGCACACCTACCTGGCTGATGCGCAACTCGAGAATGCCGAGTGCGGTTGCGTGGTCGCCGCGTTGGCCTCCGAATTCCCGCGCCAGTCCGAAGAGGTCGCCAGCGCAGCCCGCGCCCGCGTGCTGGGCCTGGTCGAACTGGTGCGCCGCACCCTTCCTGCCAGTGTCGACCCGGCGCGAGCACAGGTGGTCGCTGCCACTTTGGTCGGCACGCTGCAACTGGCGCGCACGCTCCAGGGCAAAGCGGGTAAGGCCTGGCTGTCGGAGGCGCGGGACAGCTTGCTCCGACAGTACGACGCCTGAGGCGCCGTTGAAGCGGCCGCTGCGCTCTTGCGTGCCGGCAAATATGACGATCATCATTCTCAGGAACATCATGAAACTCGACAACGCCACCGTCCWCATCACCGGCGCCAATCGCGGCATCGGACTTGCGTTCGCCAAGGCCGCCCTGGCGCGCGGTGCGCGCAAGGTCTACGCCGGTGCACGGGACCCGAAGAGCGTCACGCTGCCCGGCGTCACGCCGATCCAGCTCGACGTGAACTCGCCTGCCGACATCGCTGCCGCCGTCGAGGCGGCCAGTGACGCGACGGTGGTCATCAACAACGCCGGCATCGCACAGTTCACCAGCCTCCTCGCGGCGGATGCCGAGGCCAGCTTGCGCGAGCAGCTGGAGACCAACGTCTTCGGCGTGTTGCGCATGAGCCGCGCGTTCGCGCCGGTGCTGGCCGCCAACGGCGGCGGCGCGCTGCTCAACGTGGCTTCGGTCGCCAGCTGGATCACCAGTCCGGCGCTGGCTGCGTACGCGGTGGCGAAGTCGGCCACCTGGAGCCTCAGCAACGGCCTGCGCAACGAGTTGCGGGGCCAGAAGACGCAGGTGCTGACACTGCACATGGCCTTCGTCGACACCGACATGACACAGGGCATCGCCAGCCCCAAGTCGACGCCAGAGGACATCGTCGCCAAGGCGTTCGACGCGCTCGAAGCCGGCGCCGACGAGGTGCTGGCAGACGAGATGACGCAGCAGGTCAAGCTCGGTTTGTCAGCGCAGCCTGGCGTGTACCTGCAGGCGCGGGACTGAACATGACCGCGGCCGTCGACACACCGGCTCTGCGCGCCGCGGCGCCCGCGTCGCCGTGGCCCGTGTTCTGGGTCGCCAGCATCGCCACCTTCCTGGTGTCGCTCGATACGACGATGCTGTTCGCCGCCTTTGACCCCCTGCGACATGCCTTCGCCGACGCCTCGACGGCCGACCTGTCGTGGGTGTTGAACGCCTATACGGTGGTGTACGCCACGATGCTGATTCCCGCGGGCGGCCTGGCCGACACCCATGGGCGCAAGCGCGTCTTCCTGATCGGTGTGGCGCTGTTCCTGGCGGCCTCGGCGGCCTGTGGTCTGGCCGGCAGCGTGGGCTGGCTGATCGCGGCCCGGGTGTTGCAGGCCGTCGGCGCGGCGCTGCTGACGCCGGCATCACTGTCGATCGTGCTGGCGGCGTTTCCACAGGCCAAGCGCGCGGTGGTCGTGAGCCTCTGGGGCGCGGTCGGTGGGCTCGCGGCCGCGGTGGGCCCGAGCGCAGGCAGCTTCGTGATCGACAACTTCGGCTGGCCCTGGGCGTTCTACATCAACCTTCCCCTGGGTGGCCTGGCCTTGTGGCGCGGTGCGTCGCTGTTGAACGAATCGGAAAGGTCCAGCGAGCGTCGACGGGTGGATGGCGTCGGCATGGCCTTGCTGATGCTGGCGGTAGGTGCCGTCACCCTGGCCATCGTCGAGTCCGATGTGCCGACCTGGAGTCGCATGGAACTCGCGATCATGGGTGCGACCGGGTTGGTCGCCGCCGGTGCCTTCGTTGCGTGGTCGCGCAGGGCCAAGGCGCCGCTGGTGGACCTGGCACTGTTCCACAACCGCACCTACTGCTACGTCAATCTCGCCACGCTGGCCTTCGGCACGGCGTTCTCGATGATGTTCCTGAGCTTGTTCTTCTACATGATGAACGTCTGGCACTTCAGCCTGCCGCAGGCCGGCCTGGCGGTGACACCCGGGCCGCTGCTCGTGATGCCGACGGCCATCGTCACCGGTCGCCTGGCGACACGGCTGGGTCATCGCCGCTTCCTGGTCGGCGGTTCGCTGCTTTATGCCTGCAGCAGCCTGTGGTTCCTGCTCGTACCGGGGACTGAGCCGCAGTATCTGTCGCACTGGCTTCCCGGGCTGATGATGAGCGGCATCGCGGTCGGCCTGGTGCTGCCATCGCTCTCCGCTGCGGCCGTGAGCCGCCTGCCGGTGGCGCACTACGCCGTCGGCAGTGCGGTCAACCAGGCCACGCGCCAGATTGGCTCGGTCATGGGGGTGGCGCTCACGGTGGCGTTGTTGGGCCATGCGGCACTGCAACGCGCCGACTTCAATGCGCTGTATGCCCTGCATGGAGCGCTGGCGCTGCTCACGGGCTTTCTCTGCTTACCGGTGGACACCAAGCCGCGGGCGGCGCAGCCGTGAACATGGCCGCGCCGCTCGATGCGACGTCGATGTCTGCTCCTGCAGAAGCGGACCGGCATCGCGATCACTCTTCCACACCATCAGTTGGATCCCTCATGTCGATTGAGAACACGGTCGAAGTCACGCTAAGCGCCTGGCAGGCGCAGTTGGAGCAGGTGAGGCAGCGTAGGCTCGAACGAGGCGGAGGTCATGCCGGCGCCTGGCCCATCCGCATCAGATTCAAGGCAAGACAGGTCTGCAGGTGATGACGGCCTTGCTCGAAGGCGACTTGCCCCATCCGTACATGGCCGACACCTTCGACTGTGAGCTGGTCGAGTTGGGTGATGGGCGCGCGGTCTTTCAGGCGACTCCGCAGCTCAAGCACTACAACCCGCTGGGTTCGGTGCATGGCGGCTGGTACGCGACCTTGCTGGACTTCGCATTGGGATGTGCCGTGCAGACCAAGCTGCCCGTCGGGCGAAGCTACACCACCTGCCAGATCAATCTCAACATCGTCCGGGCCGCCAGCACGAAGACCGGCCCGCTGCGTTGCGTAGGCACCGCCTTGCACGTCGGCCGTCAGGTCGGCACGTCCGAAGCGCGGATCGTCGGCCCCGACGGGAAGCTGTATGCCCATGCGACAACCACCTGCGCCATCTTTGAGTCGCCGCCTTCTGCGCCTTGACTCAAAAGGACCCGACTCCTTTTGGCGCTCGCCCGTGGCGACCCGCTCATTTTCCCAATCAACCCGTAGCGGCCCATTCGGGTCCGCCACAACCAGAAAGACCATGAAAGCGCTCACCTTCAAACGCTACGGCAAGTCGCCGGAGATCGGGTTGGTCGACCTTACCCGCCCCACGCCAAAGGCCGAAGAATTGCTGGTTCAGGTCCACGCGGCCAGCGTCAATCCGATCGACAACATGATCCCCACCGGGATCTTCAAAGCCGTCGTGAAATTCCAGTTCCCGGCCACGCTGGGCAGTGATCTGGCCGGTATCGTGACCGAGGTCGGCAGCCGCGTGACCCGGTTCAAAGTCGGCGATGCGGTCTTCGCCAACATCTTCGATCAGGGTACAGGCTCCATCGCCGAGTTTGCAGTGGTCCCGGAGAGCGCTGCCGCGTTGAAGCCGGCCAACCTGGACTTCGTGCAGGCGGCATCGATTCCGATGGTCGGGCTGACCTCGTGGCAAGCGCTGAAGGAACGCGTCAATCTTCAGTCGGACCAAAAGGTCTTCATCCCTGCAGGCTCCGGCGGCATTGGCACGTTCGCCATCCAGTTGGCCAAGCTGTTGGGTGCCAAGGTGGGAACAACCACCAGCACAGGCAATGTCGAACTGGTGCGCAGCCTGGGCGCCGACGAGGTGGTCGACTACAAGAAGCAGGAGTTCGAGACTGTGCTGCGCGGCTACGACGCGGTGCTGGGCACCGTCAGGGGCGACTCGATCGAGAAGTCCATCGGCATCCTCAAGGCGCGGGGCAAGATCGTCTCCCTGGTCGGGCCACTGGACGTCGCATTCGCTCGCGCTCGCCGGCTCAATCTCGTCCTGAAGCTCGTGTTCGCGCTGATGAGCCGCAAGATCATGCGCCTGGCAAAGAAGCGGGACGTCGACTACTCGTTCCTCTTTGCCCGCCCCGACGGCCCCGCGTGCGATGACCACGGCCGACATCACTCGGACAGTCGGGGAGTATGTGACGTCGGCGCAGTTTGYCGTCGAGGCCGGCTTCGATGGCGTCGAACTGCATGCCGCGAACGGCTACTTGATCGAGCAGTTCCTCAACGCCAACGTGAACCGGCGCGACGATGCCTACGGCGCCGGCATCGAAGGCCGCAACCTCTTCGCTCTCGACATCGCCCGCGCGACGGCGGCCGCGATCGGCGCCCAGCATGTCGGCATCCGGCTGTCGCCGTACGGCGTGTTCAACGGCACGTGTGCGTTCCCTGACGTGGACGCGCAGTACCTGGCGCTGACCGAGAAGCTCTCGAAGATCGGGCTGCAGTATGTCCACCTGCTCGACCATTCGGCGATGGGGGCGCCGGTGGTTCCGGCGGAGCTGAAGACGCGCCTGCGCGCGGCGTTCCAAGGTGCATTCATCCTGGCGGGCGGTTTCGATCGCGCCAGCGCCGAACGCGCGCTCGAGGCGGGCCAGGCGGACCTCATCGCCTTCGCGCGCCCCTTCCTGGCCAATCCGGACCTGGTGGCGCGCCTGCGCAGCGATGCCCCGCTGAACACCCCGGACCCGACGACCTTCTACACGCCTGGTGCCAAGGGCTACACCGACTATCCGGTCCTCGCAGCCTGACCGGCGCGTCCGACCGACTGACGAGGACTCCTCGATGAGCGCATCGCACCAACCGCCGGTGACCTGGACGAACGTTCCCACGCAGAGCATCACCGCAGGCGGTGTGTCGTTCGCCTATCGGGAACTCGGCGTGGACAACCCCGGCCCGCCAGTCGTTTCCTCATCCACCTCGCGGCTGTTCTGGACAACTGGGATCCCCGCGTCGTCGACGGCATCGCGGCGAAGCATCGCGTGATCACCTTCGACAACCGCGGCGTCGGCGCGTCGAGCGGATCCCCGGCGACATCGATGGAGGAGATGGCCCGCGACGCCGTCAAATTCATCAGGGCGATGGGCTTCGATCAGGTCGATCTGTTCGGGTTTTCGATGGGCGGCATGGTGGCGCAGGAGATCGTCCTGATGGCGCCTCGACTGGTACGCCGCATGATCATCACCGGCACCGGGCCAGCCGGCGGCGAAGGCATCAGTCAGGTGGCCCGGGTGACCTATCTCGACATGGTGCGGGGCTGGCTCACGTTCCAGGACCCGAAGCAGTTCCTGTTCTTCACTCGAACTCCCGACGGTATCCGCGCCGGCAAGGAGTTCCTGGCGCGGCTGAAGGAACGCTCAGCCGACCGTGACAGGGAGATCACAATTACCGCGCTGCAGGCACAGTTGAAAGCGCTGCGTCGCTGGGGTGCGAAGGCACCTGCGGATCTGTCCAGGATTCATCATCCAGTCCTTGTCGCCAACGGCGACAGCGATCGAATGGTTCCGAGCCAGAACACGCGAGACTTGGCTCGGCGACTACCGAACAGCGAACTCGTCATCTATCCGGACTCCGGGCACGGCGCGGTGTTCCAGTTCCACGCCGACTTCGTGCCCAGAGCGCTCGCGTTCCTGTCGCGATGAGGTGACGAATCCGCCGCCCGAATACGATGACTCGGGACCAAGATACTGGGGAAGTAGTGCCGATCTCCCCAAGTTGGCGTGCGACTGTCGGCTAACGAGCACGACTAAGAATGACCGGAGATGGCCGCGAGCACCAGTTTGCGACCGCGCTTGGCGGGGTCGATTTGTATCACCTGAGAGCGATTCAAACGGTGGGGTGTGCAGACGCYAACTTGCGAGTTCYTRTCKCGMTTGGYCARTCTKCGGTCGAGTTCGCYGGCTGGAAAATGACGCCTGGCGCGCCTTTGGAGCTTGGCCATGCAGATCAAAGTCAGTTTTGCCATTTCCRGCGGCGCTGCCGAGTCGGACGCGTTGCCGCTGCTGACGCTGGAGGTCGATGCGCAGCCGAGCATCGAAACTCTGGGGCTGGGCTTGGCCGATGCCAAGGCGCTGCTCGCGCGGATACAGGCGCAGATCGTCACGCGTCAGGTCGACTTGCTGTCCTCCAGCCAGCGCCGATGCGAATCATGCGGCCTGAATCGCGCCATCAAGGACTATCACGACGTTCACTACCGCAGCCTGTTTGGCAGTGTTGTCGTGAAAGTGCCGCGTTGGCGKCGATGCCAATGTTATTGCAGCACCGCCCCAAGCGAACGGCGGGCCCGGCGCTGGATCTCGGCGGAGTTGCAGTACGTCCAAAGCCGCYTGGCCGCCACGATTCCTTATGCCAAGTCCTCGGAGTTGCTGGAGCTGTTGTTGCCGGTGGCCAGAGCCAACGCTCCGAGTACGGTGCGACGGCACACGCTGGACGTCGGTCGGCGACTGGATGCGCARGGCCTCGAGGTCCAGCCAGAGGCGGCCGACATGGGCAGYGGATCGAACGTCACSACGGTSGGGCTGGACGGCGGCTACCTGCGGCTTTGCCACCCCGACGAGGAGAAATCGTTCGAGSTCGTCGCCGGCCGGGCTATGCGCGCCGGCGTCKGTCAGCGCAGCGTGGCATTCGTTCGAATCGCCGATGAGCATTCGCACGAGCGAGTGCGAGGWGTCCTGTCTGCTTTCGGTCGACAGAACAGTTCCATCGAGGTCTTCACCGATGGCGACATCCAGCTTCGCCAGTGGCAGCTGWCGACGCTGCCCCTCCGGCATTGCGCATCTGGCCGTGAAGCCAGYCGCACTCCGCCTGACCGATGCGGTGTGGTCCCCCGTGTTTCGAATTTGACGATTTTGACGAATATGACTACACTCTTGGTTC
>NZ_JBFUIU010000067.1:0-21021 GCF_056401695.1 Variovorax sp. P4_D9 | reverse complement strand
CCTCGTCTGTGGCCTGTGTTGACATGCCAGGGCTGTAGCCAGTCCCGTGCCAGTTCGCGAGGGTCGGAGAAAAACTCTCACTCTCTCAGTCGTCCTTGCCCCTGGAGCGATCGTTCAGGAACTCGAACGCGGCCTGCCAGGTCTGCGGCGAATTCAGGATGCCGAGGTGCCCGGTGTGCAGGATCGGATCGTAGGCGCCCTGCCCCGTCAGCACGATCTCGCGCGCGCCGCGCAGGCTGGCGCTCCTCGCGAAGTCGGTCGGGCTGCCGAACGAATCCACGGCGGGCACCGGCGCGATCGAGCCGTCCTGCACCGGGAAGTAGACGAAGCTGGCATCGCCGTTGCGGATCACCAGCACGCGCGTGGGCCCGCCGTTCTCGTTGCGGCCATTGAGCAGGCGCAGGAAAGGCGTGTCGGGCGAGCCCAGTTCCTGGCAGACCTCGCTCGCCGGCGTGAAGCCGCCCGCCGCCGGGGCCTGCCAGTAATTGGCGGGGTCGGGCGAGCAATTGATGATGCCGTGGTTGGGCCCGTCGATGGCCACGAAGCGGCGCGCCATCTTTTGCGCCTCGTCCTGCCGCATCCATTCGCGCGCCAGCGTCACGCCCAGGCTGTGGCCGACGATGTCCACCCGCTTGGCACCGGTGAAGTCCATCACCGCGCGCACGAAGCGGCGCAGGTCGGGCACGTTGGCTGCGTTGGTGTGGGCGATGCTCGATCGGCGGGTCGGGTCGGCGGCCAGGTCGCATTGGTCGCCCTGGTAGCCCACGCCCCAGAGATCGCTGGTGGCATAGCCGTTGTCAGCGAAGTATTGCGCCATCGCCTGGACCCGGCCGTAGGGGTTGCAGGCGGTGGGGAACGGCGTGTCGTTGTTGCCGTGAATGAAGATCACCGGCGTCCGCGTCGCCGGTCCGGCGGCGCCGAAGCCGATCAGCGGCCGGGCCAGCGAGGTGTCCTCAATCGAAGGAAAGCCCGGTGGCAGCGTGTTGCCCACGAGGCCCGCGGACTGCGCGGCGGCCGCAGTCACGAAGGTGGCGAGAGCAGCGGCATGGCGAATCCACGGTGTCATCGGCGAGCTCCTTCTTCAGCGCCGGCGATGATGCCGACGAATGCAGTCGCTGGCAAGGTCCGCCCCCGCCTCAGCGCATCGCCCGCGCGATCCCCTGCGCCGCGTTGCGCAGCTTGTCCAGTTGCTGCAGCGCCTGCGGCAGCGGCATGCGCACCGCCGGCGCCTGCAGCGCCACGGCGCAGCGCAGCGGGCTGTGGGCATCGTCGCGCACCGGCACCGCGAGGCACACCAGTCCGTCGATGAATTCCTCGGCATCGACCGAATGGCCGTCCTGACGGATGCGCTCGAGTTCGCCCTCCAGCGCTTCGCGCGAGCGCAGCGTGTGCGAGGTGTAGCGCCGGTAGTCCAGTCCGGCGAGCAATCGCTCGCGTTGCGCCTTCGGCAGATGCGCCAGGAACAGCTTGCCGCTGGCCGAGCAGTGCAGGGGCACGCGCGAACCGGGCCCGAGTTCGAGCCGCAGCGGGAAGGCGGTCTCGACGCGGTCGAGGTAGATCACCTCGGCGCCCGACAAGGCCGTGAGGTTGCAGGTCTCGCCCACATCGGCCACCAACTGGCGCAGCACCGCGTGCCGCACGCCGGTCGAGGAGCTGCTCCGAAGCACGGTCTCGGCGAAGCGCATCAGGCGCGGCGTGATCGCATAGCGACGGCCATCGCCGCCGCGCGCCAGCAGCCCGCCGGTCTCGAGCTGCTGCAGCATCCGGTGCACCGAAGGCTTGGGCTGGCCGCTCATGCGCACGATGTCGACCAGGTTCTGCGGCTCGTTCGCCGAGCACACGAGCTCCAGCAATTGCAACAGGCGCAGGCCGGGGGTCGCGGCCTGCTCGACCTCATCGGCGGGGGATGATTCTGAGAGATTCATCTAAAAATCTCGAAAAACGAGACAACTATAACATAAATTCCGAGATTTTGCAGAAAATTCGCCAAAGTACCCAGCAGTGGCATTGCGATTCCGATGAATATTCGTTTAGACAACCTGGTGATTACAGGCGCCTGCGGCGGCCTGGGCCGCGCCCTCGCCGCCGACGCGCTCGGCCGTGGTGCCAAGGTTGCCTTGGTCGGACTCGACAGCGCCACCCTCTGCCGGCGACTGGACCCGCCGCTTCGGCACGCCCGATGCGGTGATCGCCAACGCCGGCGTGGCCGGCGGCTTCGACACCGCCGAGGCCTCGGACCTGGCGGTGTTCCGCCGCATCCTCGAGATCAACCTGCTCGGGGTGGCGACCACTTTCCAGCCCTTCGCCGCACCGATGCGTGCGCGCGGCCGTGGCGTACTCGCCGGCATCGCGAGCCTCGCCGGCCGCCTCGGGCTGGTGCGGTTCCTGGCCTAGTCGCGACCCTGCTCGCCTACACGCTGTGGACCCGGCTGCTGCAGCGCCATCCGGCGGGCCGCGTCGCGCCCTTCTCGCTGCTGGTGCCGGTGGTAGGCCTGGCGGCCGCCGCGCTGGCCTTCGGCGAGCGGCCGAGCCCCGCGCAATGGCTGAGTACGGCGGCCGTGCTGCTGGGACTGGTGATCAACAAGGGCGTGGCCGGGGGCCTGGGCGTGGGCGAGACGGCCGGCCGCCGCAGGTGCTCAGCGCTGAGTCTTGTCCTTCTGGTTCTGCGCCTCGATGCGCTCGCGCGCGGCCAGCCAGTCGGCATCGCTCCACTGCCGAAGTTCATAGAAGTTGCCACCGGTCGCGAGCGCGTTGCCACCGTCCATCATGATGCTCTGACCGGTGAGCCAATCGCACTGGCCGCGCGCCATCAGGAAGGCCGCGAGGTTCTGCAGCTCGCTCATTTTTCCGGTCCGGGCCATCGGGTTGTGGGCCTTGCTCCGCGCGCCGGGCTCCTCACCGGGATTCAGCCGCTTGCTCATGCCCTCGGTCGGTATCTCGCCCGGGCCGACCGCGTTCAGGCGGATGCCGTAGCGCGCCCACTCGACCGCCAGCGACTTGGTCATCACCTCGATGCCGGCCTTGCTCATCGCCGACGGCACCACGTAGGGGCTGCCGTTGTCGACCCACGTGACGATGATGCTCATCACGCTGCGGTACGGATCTCCGGTCTTCCATTTGCCCTCCTTCGCTTCGGCGACCCAGCGCTTGCCGACCGCCTGCGTGACGTAGAAGCTGCCGTGGAAGACGATGTTGGCGACCGCGTCGAAGGCGCGCGGCGACAGGGCCTCGGTCGGCGAGACGAAGTTGCCCGCCGCGTTGTTGATGAGCCCGGTCAGCCCGCCGGACTGCCACAGACTGTCGACCATCTCGTCGACCGCCTGCGCATTGCGGATGTCGACGCCGAAGGTGTCGATGCGCCGCCCCGGAAACTGCGTGCGCCATTCGGCGGCGGTCTCCTCGCAGACACTCTGGCGCCGGCCGCAGATCGCGACATCGGCGCCCAGCCCCAGAAAACGCTCGGCCATCGCGCGGCCGAGGCCGGTGCCGCCGCCGGTCACGAGAATGCGCTGGCCGGCCATGAGATCGGTTTGAAACATGCAAGTCTCCTTGTCTTGAATGGATGGAACGCGCTGTGCAGCACGCATCGTAGTGCGCCGGGCGCGAGCCTGTAAGCTTTGATTGTTCGCCGCCCAAGGAATCGCCCGATGCACGCACTCGCCTCTTCCCCCGAGACCTTCGCTCCGCTGGCCGGTGTCCGCGTGTTGAGCCTCGCGCTCAACCTGCCCGGCCCCGCCGCGCTGATGCGCTGCCGCGCCATGGGCGCAAGCTGCACCAAGCTCGAACCCCCGTCCGGCGACCCGATGGCTGTCTACAACCGCAGCGCCTACGCGGCGCTGCACGAGGGCGTCACGGTCGAGGCCGCCGACCTAAAGACCGAAGCCGGCCAGCAGCAATTGCACCGCGTCCTCGAAGCCACCGACGTGCTGCTGACCTCGTTCCGACCCTCCGCGCTGGCCAAGCTGGGGTTGGACTGGGACGCCTTGCATGCCCGGCATCCGAGGCTCTCACAGGTGGCGATCGTCGGCGCCCCCGGCGACCGCGCCGAAGAGCCCGGGCACGACCTCACCTACCTCGCCGAGAGCGGCCTGATCACCGACACCACGCTGCCGCCGACGCTGTACGCCGACATGGGCGGCGCGCTGCTCGCGAGCGAAGCGGTCCTGAAGGCAGCCCTGCGCACCGGTGCGTCGCACATGGCGGGGATCTACCTGGAGGTGGCGCTCAACGCCGCCGCCGACTGGCTGGCGCTGCCGCGCAGCTGGGGACTGACCACCCCCGACGGCGCGGTCGGCGGCGCCCATGCGGGCTACCGCATCTACCCCTGCGCCAACGGTCGCGTGGCGGTCGCTGCACTGGAGCCGCACTTCGCGGCGCGGCTCTGCGAAGTGGCCGGGCTGGCATCGTCGAGCATGTTCGCGTCTGGAACGCACGAGGCGATCGCGCGTTGGATCGGCACGCGCACCCGCGCCGAACTCGAAGCGATGGCACGCGAGCACGACGTGCCGCTGCTCACGCTCGCCGACTGACAGGCGAACGGGAGGGTCCGGGTGGTGCGGTTGCGCTGACCGCGCGCCGCTTCATCCGAAGCTGCTGCGACCCAGCACCCTGCCCTCCGGGCCGACGATCACGGCTTCGCCCATCGCGACGGACTCGCCGGTGAACGCGCCGATGTTCACCTGATGCGTGACCCAGACCTCGAAGGCGCCGGCCGGGATGCGGGCCAGTGCATCCTCGAGCGCCTGCCGGCGGTTCGGCGCGTCGGGGGCGCCGCCGAAGGTGGAGTCGAGCGCTGACCAGTGCTCGTGCGCGCCGAAAGCGAGGTCGGCGGTGTCCCTGCACCGGCACCATGCGCTGGAGCGCACCGCGGCCGGCTTGAGCGCGTGGGCCTTGAACCATTCGCCTGCCGCGACGGCCTGCGCGCGCCCTTCCACGCTCAGGTTGCGCTGGCTGCTGCAAACGCCGAGCCTGAAGCCGGGCGGATCGCCGACGCCGGGCGTGGTCTGCGCATGGCGCCACAGCACCGCGCAGCGCCCGGCGCGGAACTGCGCGACCAGCGCGGCGTCCGCCGGCTGTGCGCGGGCGTTGACGGCTGCGAGGACGAGCAGGAAAAAATCGCGTCGCTGCAATCGTCTTGCCCTCGATAAAGATGGCTTCGCCTAGAGGCTCTGCAGAAAGGCCACCATCCGCTTCCGCTCCTCGGCATCGGGCAAGCTTCCACGCATCGCGCCGAGGTTGTCGGCCATGTGCACGGGGTCGGAGGTGCCGGGGATCACCGCCGTCACGCGCTCGTCGGCGAGCAGGAACTTGAGGAAGAACTGCGCCCAGCTGCCGGCAAAGCCCGCCGCCCAATCAGGCAGCGGCTTGCCGCGCACCGCACGGAACAGGCGCGCGCGGCCGAAGGGCAAGGCTGTGAGCACGCCGGCGCGCAGCTCGGCCGCCAGCGGCAGGATGCGTGCTTCGACTTCGCGGTCGTCGAGCGAATAGGCGACCTGCACGAAATCGGGCTTCTCGCGCTGGAGCACGGTTTCGAAGGCCGGGTAGTCGCGCTCAAAGGTGGAGGTCATGCCGACATAGCGGCACAGGCCCTGCGCCTTCCATTCCCTGAAGCGGGCCAGCGACTGCTGCGGGTCGCGCACGTTGTGCAGTTGCAGCAGGTCGATGCGGCGCGTCGCCAGCCGCGCGAACGAGCGCTCGAGTTCCGCCGCATCGGGGGAACGGAGCTTGGTGGCGATGAAGATCTTGTCGCGCGCCTTCATGGCGGTCATCGCCTGGCCCAGCACGAGTTCGGCGTCGCCATAGGCCGAGGCGGTATCGACGAGCCGGCCGCCGGCATCCACGAGTGTCTGCAGGATTTGCGCCGCGGATTCGCGCGTGCGGGCGTCGTCGGTGCTGAAGACGTTGGCGGTGCCGAGTCCGACGGCGGACAGGCGCTCTCCGGTGGAGGGGATGGCGCGCGTGATGAGCGCGGCTGACCCGCCCTGCGCGAACGCGGCTGGCGGCAGCACGGCTGCCATGGCGGCAAGCGCGGAAAAGTCTCGCCGGGTGATGCAGGTCATGGCGGTTCTCCTTGCGCGGCGACGTCGAAAGAGGCGCGGCGCTCCTGCGTGCGGCCGAGCGCCGCCGACAGGACGAGCCACGCGAGCACCACCGGCACCGCGCACAGCGCGATGGCGCCGATCTTGAGTCCGATTGCGTGCAACACGTCGTAGACCCAGCCGTAGAGCGCATCGGAGCCCCGGTAGATCACGACGTCGATCAGATTCTTGGCCTTGTACTTCTCTTCGCGCCCGACGACGGTGAAGAACACCTGCCGCGCTGGGTTGGCGATGGCGAAGTTCATCCACCGCTGGACGACCTGGAAGACGACGATGACCGCCAGAGTCGGCGTCATCGCCAAGACGAGGAAGCCGACCATGTAGACGGCCGGCAGCGCACCCGCCGCCACGCCGGTGCCGAAGCGCTGCAGGAACCTGCCGGTGGCGAACACCTGCGTCGCCAAGGTGAGCAGCCCCACGGCGAGGTCCATGCTCGCGAAGACGCGCGTCTGCGCACCGGCGCCGTGCACGGTGGCCGACACCACGTTGGCCTGCGCGAAGTAGAGCATCGTGGCGCCGAACGACAGCAGGCTGACCCACGCGCCGACACCGAGCAGGTACGGCGAACGCAGCAGGCCCGACAAGGCGGCGAAGGCGCTGCCGCCGACGCGGGACGCCTCCTGCCGATGGGCCGGGTTCACGCCGGCGCTGCGCTCGAGCCGGTGGGCGCAGAACACAGCGATCTCGAGGAACACGATGGCCGCGATCAGCAGGTTGTGCGGCCCGAGCGGCACCGAGAGCGCAATGGTGATGAGGGGTCCCAGCAGCGCGCCCGCCGTGCCGCCCGCGCCGATGAAGCCGAACAGCCGCTTGCCCTGCTCGCTCGTGAAGAGGTCCGCCATGAAGGACCAGAACACCGCGACCGCGAACAGGTTGAAGACGCTGACCCAGACGAAGAACACGCGCGCGACGATCACCGGCTCGATGCCGAGCGCCAGCAGCACCCAGAACAGCGCGAGGTTGACGACGAAGAAGTGATAGACGATCGGGATGAAGCGGGCGCGCGGCAGCTTCGCGACCAGCGCGCCGTAGACCGGCTGCGCCGCGAGCAAGCTCACGAAGGTCGCTGTAAAGAGCCACGGCAGCGCGCGCGTGCCGCCCGCGATGCCCATCTGGTCGCGGAGCGGCCGCAGCACGTAATAGCCCGCCAGCAGCGCGAAGAAATAGCCGAAGGACCACAGCGCTGCCGACAGCTCCTGCGGCGTCGCCGGAACCGCCCGCCGCAGCCAGCGGTGGAGCGCCGTCATGGCGCCAGCGACAGCTTCTGCCTGAGTTCCGCCGCGCTCACCGATTGGCCATAGCCCGGGCCGCCACGCTGGAACTTGCGCGCATCGGCCAGCTTGCCGACCACCACGGGGTCGAAGCCGGCATCGCTGACCAGCGCGGCTGCAACGCGCACGGCTTCGGGATCGTCGCCCGCGATCGGGATCGCGAGCCTCGGCGCGGGCCGATTGGCCTCGCGCGCGAGGATCGTGTAGGACATGGTGTTGAATGCCCGCACCAGCCGCGCAGCGCCCAGGTATTTCTGCGACACCACACCGATCCCTTCCTGCTCTACTTCGTCGGCCACGCTGCCGTCGCGCGAGGCCACGGCGTTGCAGGCATCGAGCAGGATCTTGCCCTTGAGCGCGTTGCCGTAGTCCTTGCCGATCTGCGGCAGCGCGCCATAGGGCACCGCGATGAAGAGCGCGTCGCCGAAAGCGATCGCCTGCGCCACGCTGCCCGCGCTCGCCGGCGGGCCCAGACTCGCGACCAGATCCTTGAGTTCGTCAGGATGGCGCGAGGACAACATGACCGGATGGCCGGCCTTGACCCACAGCCCGCCGAGGGTGCCGCCGATCCGGCCGGCGCCGATGATGCCGATGCGCAGGCCGGCCGTCGGCTGCGCCAACGCCCGCCCCGGCGACAGCAGCGCGAGCGTGGTCCAAGCAGCGCCGGCCGTCACCAAGCCGCGCCGCGTCCGATCGAACACAGGCTGATGCCGCGCCATCGAAAGCTCCTGGAGTTCGAGGCGATCATCCGCCCCCTGCCGGGGCGGCGCAAGCACCCCGGAACCGACTCAGAGCTTGATGCCCGCCGCCTTCACCGTCGGTCCGAGCACACCCACCTGATCCTTGACCATGCCCTCGAAGCGCGCCGTGCTCTCCGGCTTGGCGACGATGCCTAGCTCGATCAGCTTCTTCTGCACCTCGGGCATCACCAGCACCTCGTTGCAGGCGTCGTGCAGCCGCACCACCATGTCGGGCGGCAGCTTGGCCGGCCCGCTGAGACCGAAGAAGTTCTCCAGCACCAGCTTGGGCTGGCCCACCTCGACGATGGTCGGAACCTCGGGCATCAGCGGCGAGCGGGCGCTGCCCGTGACCGCCAGCGGCACCAACTGGCCGCTCTTGAAGAAGGGCACGTAGGCGGTGATGACGTCGATGCCGACCGGGATCACGTTGGCGATCAGGTCGGTGGTCATCGGAGCGCCGCCGCGGTAAGGCACATGCACGAGGTTGGCGCCGGTAGTCTTCTTGATTAGCTCGCCATGGACGTGGCCGATGGATCCCGGGCCGCCCGAGCCGAAATCCAGCCGTCCGTCCTTGCGGGCGCGGGCCTCGAGTTCGGCGAAGCTCGTGATGCCCGAGGGTTTGCTGGCCATGATCACCAGCGGCGCCGAGCCCAGGTAGGCGATGTGGGTGAAGGCGGCGACCGGATCGTAGGGCTGCTTGTCGAGCGTGAATGGGCCGAGCGCGATCGGCGTGGTGTTCGAGAGCAGAAAGGTGTAGCCGTCGGCGGCCGCGGTCGCCACCTGGGCACCGCCGATGGTGCCGCCGGCGCCGGGCTTGTTGTCCACCACCACCGCCTGGCCCAGCTTCTTGCCGAGCTGCTCGGCCATCACCCGCGCCAGGATGTCGCTCGACCCGCCGGGCGGGAAGGTGACGATGATCTTGATCGGCTTGTCCGGCCACTGGGCGAAGGCCGGCAGCGCGAGCGCGCCGGCGCCGGCGACCAGGATCTGGAGGGCGCCGCGGCGCGTGGGGTGCAGGGAGGTGGTCATGGTGTGGTGCAGCAAGAGGGATACCCGACTTTAGGAACGCAACCATGGCACGCCAATCGCTAGGTAGCAATCCGCGGCATAACAAATCGCCGCACCCGAGCCCGCCGGCGACTGGCGCTGGTGCCTCGGGGCACCAAAGTTGTGCAGGAGACCGGCCATGTCACGCTCCAACGACCCTTTCGACACCCACCTGCTGCGCGTGTTCACCATCCTGATGAACGAGCGCAGCGTTTCGCGCTCGGCCACGCGCCTGAACCAGTCGCAACCGGCTATCAGCAGCGCGCTGAAACGGCTGCGCGAGATCTTCGACGACCCGCTCCTGATCAAGGACAAGCAGCGCATGGTGCCGACCGAGCGCGCGCTGCAGCTCGAGGCCTCGGTGCGCGTGGTGCTCGGCGAGATCGACGCCCTGCTCTCGCCCGGCGACGTCTTCGACCCCGCGACCACACGCCAGACCTTCCGAATCGGCACGCCCGACTACCTGGCGCCGCCCCTGATGGCCGCGGTGGTGCACTACCTGCGCACCACCGCGCCGGGGGCCCGCATGCTGCTGCAGCCGCTTGGGCCCGACTACGACTACGACAGCGCCCTGGCTGACGGCAAGCTCGACGTCGTGATCGGCAATTGGCCGCAGCCGCCCGAGCACCTGCGCACCACGCTGCTGCTGGAGGACGAGATCGTCTGTCTGGTCGACCGCGACCATCCGGGCGCCGGCGGCATGCGGCCCTCGGACTACCTGGAAGGCTCGCACGTCGTGCCGCTGCTCTACAGCGGGCTGCAGCGCGGCGTGGTCGAGACCCACTTGGCGACCCAGCGCCTGACACGGGCGCCGACGGTGACGGTGCCCTACTTCGCGATGGCGCCGCACCTGCTGCCGGGCACCGACCTGATCTTCACCACCAGCCGGCACTTCGCGCTGCACTTCGCCGCCATGCTGCCGCTGGCAGTCGTGCCGTCGCCGATCGTTTTCCCGCCGATGCGCTTCTACCAGCTCTGGCATGGGCGCAACCAGCATGCGCCGGGCCACATCTGGTTCCGCTCCCTGCTGTCGGCGGTGATGCGCACCGCCAGCGCCACGCGCCATCTGCGGGTCAGCCCGCCGCCGATGGCGGCGGTGCGACTGGCCGCCTGAGCCGCGCTTCGGCCGCATGGCGTAGGCCGTCCGCGAAACTGACGGCAGCGGGACTTTGAATCAAAATGCCGGACTCCGCCGACCGGCCCCGTCCCATGTCCGCCACCCCTTCCCGCGCCCTCCTGAGCCCCGAGCACATTGCGATGATCGACAAGGGCGTCTCGGCCATCGTCGCCTCGCGCAACGCTGCGCACCGGCCCAGCCTGATGCGCGCGGTCGGCAGCAGCATCGCGGCCGACGGCAGCGAGCTCACGGTCTATGTCTCGCGCGGCCAGTCGCGCCAGCTGCTGCAGGACGTCGCGGCCACCGGCCACATCGCAGTGGTCTTCAGCGAACCGCTGAGCCATCGCACGGTGCAGGTGAAGGCCCGCCGCGCGGAGCTTCGCGCCGCCACCGACAGCGACCTGCCCCTGCTGCGCCGCTACCTGCGCTCGATGGAGCACGAGATCGCCTGCGTCGGCCACGACGCCGTCTTCGTGCGCGCCATGTTGGCTTTCGACCTCGACGACGTGGTGGCGATCCGCTTCACCCCGACCGAGGCCTACGACCAGACGCCCGGGCCCAAGGCCGGCAGCCCGCTGCCCGCAGCCTGACGCCGATGAGCGCGAGCCCGCCGCCCCCTTCGCTGCATGAGATCCGCGCCTGCTGTGAGGGCGCCATCCCGGCGATGATGGCGACCTGCTCACAGGACGGCACGCCCAACGTCGCCTACATCTCGCAGGTCTACTACGTCGACGAGCGGCACGTCGCGCTGTCCTTCCAGTTCTTCAACAAGACGCGCCAGAACATCCTCGCCAACCCGCGCGCCGCGGTGCTGGTAATGGACCCGAGGACCGCCGCCTTTTATCGGCTCGCGCTGCGCTACCTGCGCACCGAGACCGAAGGGCCGCGCTTCGAGGGCATGAAGGCGCAATTGGCCGGCATCGCCTCGCACTCGGGCATGGCGGGCGTGTTCCGCCTGCGCGGCGCCGACATCTACGAGGTCGAAGCCATCGAGGCCCTGGAAGGCGAGCGCCTGCCCCTGCCGCCGCCGCGCCACAGCCTGCTGGCCGGGGTGCGGCGCTCCGCCGAGCGGCTCGCGGCCTGCTGCGCGACCGACGAGCTGCTGCAGGCCGTGCTGGCGGTGCTCAATGACCAGCTCGACATCCGCCATGCGATGGTGCTGATGCGCGACAGCAGCACCGAGCGCCTGTACACGGTGGCCAGCTGCGGCTATGCGAGGTCGGGCGTCGGCTCCGAAATCGAGATCGGCAATGGCGTGATCGGCGTCGCTGCGCGGGAGCGCACACCGGTGCGCATCAGCCACATGACCCACGCAGCGAGCTACAGCCACGCGGTGCGCAGCAGCATGCGCGAGATCGAACCCGGCCTGGTGCTCGACACCGAGATCCCGTTCCCGGGCCTGGCCGAGCCGCACAGCCAGCTGGCGGCCCCGATCGTCTCCAGCGGCCGCCTGCTCGGCGCGCTGTTCGTCGAGAGTCCGCTCGACATGCGCTTCGGCTTCGAGGACGAGGACGCGCTGGTCGCGATCGCGGGCCACCTGGGGGCCGCGTTGGAACTGCTGCGCACCGGCGACGAGGCGGCGGCCGTGGCCGAGCCGCCCGGCCGCGCGTCGCCGCCCTCCGGGGCACCGATCGCGGTCCGCCACTACCTCGCCAACAGCAGCATCTTCATCGGCGACAGCTACCTGATCAAAGGCGTGGCCGGCGCCATCCTGGGCAAGCTCCTGCGCGAGCACACGCAGCAGGGCCGCAGCGAGTTCAGCAACCGCGAGCTGCGGCTCGACCCGGCGCTGCGACTGCCCGACCTGTCGGACAACCTGGAGGCGCGCCTCGTGCTGCTGCAGCGCCGGCTGCAGGAGAACAGCCCGCACATCCGAATCGAGAAGACCGGGCGCGGACGCTTCCTGCTGCGGGTCGAGCGACCGGTCGCGCTGACCGAGATCGCCGGCTGAAGCGGGCCTCAGCGCTGCACCAGCCCCGATGCCGCCGGCAGTCCCAGGGCGAGGCTGAGCTTGGCCCATTCATGCTCGGTCAAGTGCGGCCTCACCAGGTCCAGCGCCGCCGCGAAGGCCGGCGCCGGCGCATGCGCGCGCATGTCGACCAGCATCGCGGCGCGTTCGGCCGGATTCAGGAAGGGCACCATCCAGCGCAGCACGAGCATCATCTCCTCGGGCGGGATCGCGGCGACCAGCCGGTTGTGGATCTCGATCAGCTCGGCATCGGTGTAGCGGGCCCAGAGCACCGCGTTGTGTGCCGTCTCCTCGACATGCATGTGCTCGAAGTTGTGGGCGATGAAGAGCGAGAGCGCCCGATACAGCGCCAGCGCGCCGGTCGCCCGCGCGGCGGCCTCGCATTGCAGCAGCGCCGTGGTCTGCTTCGCCAGCGCAACGATGGCCTGCAGGTGCTCGTCGTGCTCATGCGCGATCTTGCCGCTGGCGCCGGGTGCGCGGGCCTCCATCGCCGTGTGCACGAATTCGTTCTCGTGCTGCAGGTGCGAGCGGCAGAAGTCGAGCAGTTCCAGCACGCGCTGCGTGGCCTGCGCCAGTTCGAGCGCATCCTCGCTGTCCATGCGCCCGACGGCCAGCAGGGTGTCGGCCATCAGCGCGCGCAGCGCCTTGTGAATGCCAGCGTACAGGTCGACGCGGGGCGCTGCGGCCTCCGCGACATGGCGCAATTCGCGCTGATCGATGTTCATGGGGTTTTACCTTCCAAGTTCAGCGGCCGGCGCACCGTGCGCCGGCCTGCTGGGAAGAAGTCTAGGAATCCGGGCGCGCGCGCGCCGCTAAGAATTGCTTAAGCAATCCCTCACCAAACCTTAAATGTTGCGTGCGCCTCGTCGTATCGACATGTCCGCGGGTCAGGCGTTGACCCGCGCGGCGAGGCGCAGGCCGGTGATGAAGCCGATCTGCCGCATCGCCTCGGCCAGTTCCTCGGACGGTTCGCGCGCGCTGCGCGACGCCAGTTCCGCGAAGATGCCGGCCCGCGTGTAGTGCCGCACGCAGACGATGAACGGAATGCCGTGGCGCGCCTGGTAGTCACGGTTCTGTCGCGCCAGGCTTTCTTCTTCGCTGGCTGACAGCGCTTCCAGGCCGGCGCTCTTTTGTTCCGCGATCGAATCGGTGGTCATCGTGCCGGCCCGCACCGCAGTGCCCGACAAGGGCGGGTGGTCGCGCAGGAACTCGATCTTCCGGCTCCTGCCGCTGGCCCGCACCGCCGCCATCATCGCCGCGTGCAGCGCCGCCACGGAAGCGAAGGGCCGCTCGGCCCATGCCGCTTCGGCGACCCAGGGCGAATGCTCGAAGATGTCGCCAAGAGCGGCGGTGAATGCGCTGCGTTCCATCGCATTGACGGCGCGCAGGTCGAGGGTGCTTGGCTGCGTGGACATGCGGCCAGTGTAGGAACGCATCGGCCCGACACGAAGACGCTCACCGTTATACGGCCCATAGCAAAGCGCCGAAGGCGCCGCGCCGTCACTGCGGCGGCGCGGCCGGCGCGGCGAGCGTGCGCGCCGCGGCCGTGAGCACGCTGCGCAGCCAGGCATGCGGCTCTGCGCGGTGCTGCGACTCGTGCCACAACTGGTAGAAACGCATCGCCGGAAACGGCATCGGCGACGGCACGATCGCGATGTCGAGCCGATCGGCGTGGTACTGCGCGAAATGGCGGCTGGTGGTCATGATCAGGTCGGTGCCGGGCAGCAGGCTGGGCGCGACGCTGAAGTACGGGCACTCCACGCGCCGGTCGCGCTGCATTCGCAGCGTGTTGAGGCTGGCCTCGACCACGCCGCGCTGGGCGATCGAATACGGCATGGGCACCAGGTGCGCCGCCTCCAGGTAACGCTCGGCGGTCAGCGCGCCCTCGCGGGCCAGCGGGTTCTCGCGCGCCAGGATGCACACCACCTCGTCCTCCAGCAGCGTGGAACTGTGCAGGTGCTCGGGCGGACTCGGCCAGTTGCCGATCACGATGTCGACCGCGCCATCCTGCAGCGCCCGCTCGTAGTCGAACTGTGGGCCCAGCGGCATCGCGCTGAGCCGGGCCCGCGGCGCCTTCGATCGGAAGACCCGCACCACCTCGGCCAGGAAGGGCGGCGCCAGGTAGTCCGGCGTCGCGATCGTGAACGCCAGTTCGGTGGTCGCCGGCTCGAACGAGTCGCCGCTGCTCACCAAACCGTCGAGCAGGGCCAGTGCGGCCCGCGCCTGCGCCGCGACCGCGAGCGCGCGTGCGGTCGGCACCATGGTGTTCTTGTCGCGCACCAGAAGAGGATCGCCGAAGATCTCGCGCAGCCGCTTGAGCGCGCCGCTGATCGCCGGCTGCGACTGGTCCATGCGGATCGCGGTGCGCGAGACGCTCTGCTCGGCGATCAGCGCGCACAGCACCCTGAGCAGGTAGGTCTCGAACGGATCGTCGGCGCGGGACACGGGTTCAGCCTCCGGATATCGACATTGCTATGTGCTCTATTGCGGCTGCCCAGTTTCGCACAGCGGCGCGAGACGCCAACATCGGCGGGCCGAGCTTGGCACTCACTCTGGAGCTGACGATGACCGCACACGACATGGCGCTGCCCGGCGCCCTCGCCCCCCAGGACCAGGTCGATTCGACCTACTCGAAGATCTCGTGGCGCTTGCTGCCCTTCCTCGGCGCGCTCTGGGTGCTGGCCTGGCTGGACCGGGTCAACATCGGCTTCGCCAAGCTGCAGATGCTCGACGACCTGCGCTTCAGCGAGGCGGTCTACGGGCTGGGCGCGGGCATCTTCTTCCTCGGCTACTTCTTCTTCGAGGTGCCGTCCAACATGCTGCTGCAGAAGATCGGCGCCAAGAAGACGGTCATGCGCATCACCATCGGCTGGGGCCTGGTCTGCATGATGCAGGCCTGGGTCACGACGCCCACCCAGTTCTATGTGCTGCGCTTCCTGCTCGGCGCCTTCGAGGCCGGCTTCTACCCCGGCGTGATCCTGTACCTGACCTACTGGTACCCCTCGCAGCGCCGTGCCAAGGCCTTCGGCACCTTCATGTCGGCATCGGCCATCGCCGGCGTGCTGGGCGGTCCGATCGCCGGCTGGATCATGACGTCGATGGGCGGCGTGCAGGGCTGGCACGGCTGGCAGTGGCTGTTCGTGCTGGAGGGCATTCCGTCGGTGCTCGCGGGCGTCTTCGCCTGGTTCTACATGACCGACCGGCCGGAGCAGGCGCGCTGGCTCAGCGACAACGAGAAGAAGGTGGTGCAGCACGAGCTCGAGCTCGACAACCGCCGGCTCGGCGAGCGCGGCAGCGACTGGCGCCAGCTGTTCACCCATCCCAAGGTCTGGCTGCTGATCGCGATCTTCTTCTGCCTGCTGTGCGCCAACTCGACGCTGACCTTCTGGATCCCGACGGTCATCAAGGAGACCGGCTTCACGACGCCGATGGCGATCGGCTGGATCGCCGGTGCGGCCTACCTGTTCGGCGCTGCCGGCATGATCCTCAACGGCCGCAACTCCGACCGCCGCGGCGAAGTGCGCTGGCACTTCAGTGGTGCGGCGATGTGCGGCGCCGGCGGCATGCTGCTGCTGGCTGTGGCGCTCGGCGTGCCGGGCCTGCTGGCCTTCGTGCCACTGCTCGCGATGGGCCTGGCCCTGGTCGGCACCATGAGCGCGATCCCGGTGTTCTGGCAGTTCCCCAACATGTTCCTGAGCGGCGGCGCGGCGGCCGTCGGCGTGGCGCTGATCAATTCGATCTCGAACCTCGCCGGCTTCGGTGCCCCCTACGCCATGGGCCTGATCAAGAACGCGACCGGGCGGGTCGCGCCGGGCCTCTACCTCGTGGCCTTCATCGAGTTGCTGGCAGCGGTGCTGGTGATCGCCTTCATCGCACGCCGGCCGGCCCGCAAGCAGGCCTGAACACCTTCCAGGAACTTGCCATGACAAGCGCTCATCACGACGAAAAATACCTGCTCGAATCCATCCGGCTCGCCATGGAAAACGTGCGCGAGCGCAAGACCTGGCCCTTCGGCGCGGTGATCGCGCGCGAGGGCCGGGTCATCGCCACCGGCGTCAACGAGGTGGAGGCGCTGTTCGACCCTTCGGCCCATGCCGAGATGCAGGCGCTGCGCGCCGCCGGCCGGGCGCTCCGGAGCACCGACCTCAGCGGCTGCACGGTCTACGCCAGCGGCTATCCCTGCCCGATGTGCCTGACGGCGATGTACCTCGCGGGCGTCAAGGAAGTGTTCTACGCCTACTCGAACGAGGACGGCGAGCCCTACGACCTGTCGGCCGAACGCGGCTATGCGGAGCTGGCCCGGCCGCTCTCGCAGCGCGAGATGAAGCTCACGAGCCTGCCGGTCCGGGCCGAGRGCGAGGATCTCTACGAGGCCTGGCGACGACTCCGCTAGGCGAAACGGTCTAGAACGCCGTCGGCGCCTTGCGCACGCGTGCCGGGGGGACTAATCTCAAGCCGGGGGCGGGCCCCCGTCCGCCCGGGAGTTCCGCATGTACGAACGCATACTCGTCGCCACCGACGGCTCGGAATTGTCGGAACAGGCCGTGACCAGCGCCATCGACCTCGCCCTCCTCACTCAGGCCGAGCTGTTCGCGGTCAAGGTCTCCCATCCCCAGTCTGCCAGCTACTTCGAAGGCTCGCTACTGCTGAGCCAGATCGAGGTCTCGCGCCTGCGCGACGAGGCCGACGCCGAGTCGCAGCGGGTGGTCGATGCGGTCAAGGCCAAGGCCGATGCCCGGGGCGTCAAGCGCACCACCAGCATCGTGATGCGCGCCGAAGGCGTGTCCGAAGCCATCATCGACGCCGCGCGGGTCCACCATTGCGATCTGATCGTGATGGCCTCGCACGGCCGGCGCGGCATCAAGCGCCTGCTGATGGGCAGCGAGACCCTGCATGTGCTGACTCATTCGCACACACCGGTGCTGGTGCTGCGCTGACGGCCCAGCGCGGCGCGAGGCCTCAGCGCGCCAGGCCTGCGTCGCGCAGGCGATCCTCGTGCTTGACCGCCAGGTAGGTCCTCAGGTCGACCTCGTGCAGTTGGGTCGGATAGCGCTCGCTGGCCTCGAACCAGCGGCGCAGCCGCTTGTCGGCGCGCTCCGGCGCCGGCACCGGGAGGCCGTCGAGGTACGCCTCCAGCGCCAGGAAATAGCGCATCGCATTGCGTTCCACCAGCCCGCGCAGGCCGCGGATGTAGTCGGGATCGCCGTTCGGCTGCTTGCCGACCACCGTGAAGCCCACCTTGTGGCTGCCGAAGGTCGCGAGATAAGCCATGGTGGCGAGCCGGGCCACCATGTTGTGGTCATAGGCGTAGGCGAAATGCAGGAAGGTCTGATGCTCGCCGAGCGGAATCCCCTCGACCATCACGCGGTAGTGGCTGGTGCCCATCGGGCCCGATTCCGCTGCCAGCTCGACCAGCAGGTAGTCGGCCGTGGCCTGCACCGCGCGGTGCCCGAAGGACAGTTCGAAGGCCTGATCGATCGGCTTGTCGTAGCGCGGGACCACGCTCAGGGTCAGCACCTCGCCTTCGGGCCCGCGCGCCACGCGGCAGCGCCGGTTGTTGATGTGCAGCAGCAGCATCTCGCACCACTGCGAGGATTG
This sequence comes from Variovorax sp. P4_D9, assembly GCF_056401695.1. Lineage (NCBI taxonomy): Bacteria > Pseudomonadati > Pseudomonadota > Betaproteobacteria > Burkholderiales > Comamonadaceae > Variovorax > Variovorax sp. P4_D9. Next base: position 3,181 of record NZ_JBFUIU010000067.1, on the reverse strand, counting down.
CTCGAGTGCTCGCCGCACGTCGCCGAGCGAATGATTGACGACCGCATAGACATCGCCCTGCAGCCCGCCGTCGGTCTCGGCCGAATCGAGCACGATCGGCCGCTTCAGGGGACTGCGGGCCAGTTGTTCGCCGAGCTTGCCATGCAACTCGCGCAGGGCCTGGGCGGACCCCGCCTCGAGCGCCGCCTGGGCGCCGAACACCGACACCGACATCGAAAGCATCAGGCCGACGCCGACGCGCAAGAACAGCAACAAGACGGCCGGCAGTGTGTTCATGCCGACACGATACAGCGACTGAGGCGCCGGCCGCTCAGCGGCCCTTGCGGACCGGCTTGGCCGCCGAAGGCCGGGTGCGCCCTGCCCCGGTGTCGCGCGGCGGCAACCCGGTGTGCTGGGTCAGGATGCGGCCTTTGACCGGCGCCGCCGGCTTGGCCGCCACGGCGGTCGAGTTCTTGCGCCGGGCGCTCTGGTAGCTGCCATCGGTCAGCGGCTGCCAGGTCGGGATCAGGTGGTGCTTGCCGTTGCCGATCAGGTCGGCCCGGCCCATGGCCTTCAAGGCCTCGCGCAGCAGCGGCCAGTTGTTGGCGTCGTGGTAGCGCAGGAAGGCCTTGTGCAGCCGCCGGCGCTTGTCGCCGCGCACGATGTCCACCGTCTCGCTGTCGCGCGTGATCTTGCGCAGCGGGTTCTTGTTGGTGTGGTACATCGCCGTCGCGGTGGCCATCGGCGACGGGTAGAAGGTCTGCACCTGGTCGGCGCGGAAGCCGTTCTTCTTGAGCCACATCGCGAGGTTCATCATGTCCTCGTCGCTGGTGCCGGGATGGGCGGCGATGAAGTACGGGATCAGGTACTGCTTCTTGCCCGCTTCGGCCGAGTACTTCTCGAACATCTGCTTGAACTTGTCATAGCTGCCGATGCCCGGCTTCATCATCTTGGTGAGCGGGCCCTGCTCGGTGTGCTCGGGCGCAATCTTGAGATAGCCGCCGACGTGATGCTGCACCAGTTCCTTGACGTACTCGGGCGACTGCACCGCCAGGTCGTAGCGCAGGCCGGAGCCGATCAGAATCTTCTTGATGCCCTTGAGCGCGCGGGCGCGGCGGTAGATCTTGATCAGCGGATCGTGGTTGGTGTTGAGGTTCGGGCAGATACCCGGATACACGCAGCTCGGCTTGCGGCAGGCCGATTCAATCTCGGGCGACTTGCAGCCGATCCGGTACATGTTGGCGGTCGGGCCGCCGAGGTCGGAGATGGTGCCGGTGAAGCCCTTGACGCTGTCTCGAATGGCCTCGACCTCCTTGATGATCGATTCCTCGGAGCGGCTCTGGATGATGCGGCCCTCGTGCTCGGTGATCGAGCAGAAGGTGCAGCCGCCGAAACACCCGCGCATGATGTTGACGCTGAAGCGGATCATTTCCCAGGCCGGGATCTTGGTCGCGCCGTCGTGGCTGCCGTGCGCATCGGCGTAGCTGGGATGCGGGCTGCGCGCATACGGCAGATCGAACACGTGGTCCATCTCGGCCGTGGTCAGCGGGATCGGCGGCGGGTTGATCCAGACGTCGCGCGCCGTGGTGCCCTCGCCGTGCGCCTGCACCAGCGCGCGCGCATTGCCGGGATTGGTTTCGAGGTGCAGCACGCGGTTGGCATGGGCGTAGAGCACCGGGTCGGCGCGCACCTGCTCATACGACGGCAACCGGATCACCGAGCGGTCGCGCGGCGGCACCTTGATGCGCTCGCGGCTCTGCAAGGCATGGTTCGGCACGAAGGTCAGCGGCTTGATCGACAGGTTGACCGAGCCCGCGGCCTCGGCGGCCTGGGCCACCGCCTGGGCGTCGTCTTCCTTGGCGCAGGTGGCGCCGTTGACCTTGGCCTGGTCGGACACCATCAGGTAGGGATTGACATGGGCCTCGACCCGTCCCGGCTCGTCGACGCTGGTCGAGTTGATCTCGAACCAGCCCTCGGGTGTTTCGCGGCGCACGAAGGCGGTGCCGCGCACATCGGTGATGTGCGCCACCGGCTCGCGCGCGGCCAGCCGGTGCGCGATCTCGACGATCGCGCGTTCGGCGTTGCCGTAGAGCAGCAGATCGCACTTGGCGTCGACCACGATCGAGCGCCGCACCTTGTCCTGCCAGTAGTCGTAATGCGCGATGCGGCGGAGCGACCCTTCGATGCCGCCGAGGACGATCGGCACGTCGCTCCAGGCCTCCTTGCAGCGCTGCGAATAGACGATGGCCGCGCGGTCGGGCCGCTTGCCGCCGATGTCGCCGGGCGTGTAGGCGTCGTCGCTGCGCACCTTGCGATCGGCCGTGTAGCGGTTGATCATCGAATCCATGTTGCCGGCGGTGACGCCGAAGAACAGGTTCGGCTTGCCGAGCACCTTGAACGGGTCGGCGCTCTGCCAGTCGGGCTGGGCAATGATGCCGACGCGGAAGCCCTGGGCCTCCAGCATGCGGCCGATCACGGCCATGCCGAAGCTCGGATGGTCGACGTAGGCGTCTCCGGTGACCACGATGATGTCGCAGCTGTCCCAGCCGAGGGCGTCCATCTCGGCGTGCGAGGTCGGCAGGAACTTTGCCGTGCCGAAGCGGGCCGCCCAGTACTTTCGGTAGCTGGTCAGCGGCTTGGCGGCGCGCGTGAAGAAGGAGACGTCGACGGGGGCGTTCATCGGGAAAGACGGCAAAGGGATTGCCGCGCAGGCCTGCGGGCCGGGTGGGCCCGTGGTGGGCAACCAATCATTTTAGGGTTTTCCGTTGGATCTGTCGCGCTAAAGGGCAATCGAAGGCCGTTCCGGTGTCCTCGATTTACTTGCTTTTGGCAATCAATCAATTGACAATGGCAAGCATGTCGACCTCCACCCGTGCCCCCGAAGCCGCCGCCGTCAAGGCGATCCGTGGTTTCAACCGCTTCTACACGCGCCGCATCGGGGTCCTCGATCCTTACCTGGACAGCGACATGTCGCTCACCGACGTCCGCATCCTGTACGAGCTCGCCCACCGCGAGCGGGCGGTGGCGAGCGAGATCGGCAAGGACCTCCATCTCGACGGCGGCTACCTGAGCCGCATCCTGCGCCGCTTCGAGTCCCAGGGCTGGCTGCGTCGCGAGCCCGACGCCCGCGACGCCCGCCAGAGCCTGCTGCGGCTGACGGAGGCCGGCCACCTGGCCTTCGCGCCGCTGCAGCAGAAGTAGT
>NZ_JBFUIU010000066.1:0-21114 GCF_056401695.1 Variovorax sp. P4_D9 | reverse complement strand
GGCCCGAGCCGCACAGGCGGTTGATGGTGCCGCCGCCGACTTCGATCGGCAGGCCGGCCAGCAAGGCCGCCATGCGCGCGACGTTGCGGTTGTCCTCGCCGGCCTGGTTGGCGCAACCATAGAGCACGTCGCCGACCGCCTGCCAGTCGACCTTCTTGTTGCGCTCCATCAGCGCCTTGAGCGGCACCGCGCCGAGGTCGTCGGTGCGCACGCTGGAGAGGGCGCCGCCGTAGCGGCCGAAGGGGGTGCGAATCGCGTCGCAGATGAAGGCTTGTTGACTCATGGTGGTGTCTCCCCAGTGGGTTCAGAGGGCGATCGGCAGGCCGACCAGTTCTTCGAGTTCCGCGTGGCCGAGGCCATCGACCTTGTCGATCAGCTTCAGGCCCGCGGGCGTGCATTCGAGCGTAGCAAGGTCGGAGTACACCCGCTTCACGCAGCCGAGGCCGGTCAGCGGATAGCTGCACTGCGCCACGATCTTGCTCTCGCCCTTCTTGGTCAGCAGGTCCATCATGACCCAGGTCTGGCGGGCACCGATGGCGAGGTCCATGGCCCCGCCGACCGCCGGAATCGCGCCCTCTTCGCCGGTGCTCCAGTTGGCGAGATCGCCGGTGGCCGAGACCTGGAAAGCGCCCAGCACGCAGATGTCGAGGTGGCCGCCGCGCATCATCGCGAAACTGTCGGCATGGTGGAAGTAGGCACCGCCCGGCAGCAATGTGACCGGCTGCTTGCCGGCGTTGATCAGGTCGAAGTCCTCGTTGCCGGCGGCCGGTGCCGGACCCATACCGAGGATGCCGTTCTCGCTGTGCAGGATGATCTCGCGGCCGGCCGGCAGGTGGTTCGCGACCAGCGTCGGCTGGCCGATGCCGAGGTTGACGACCGCGCCATCGAAGATGTCCTGGGCGACCCGGGCGGCGAGCTGGTCTTTGGTGCGACGTTGGTAGGTCATGGTCATGCCGCTTTCCTGAAGCCGCCGGCCTCAGTGGCGACGCGCTCGATCTTGACGATCTTGTTGACGAAGATGCCCGGCGTGACGATGTGCTCGGGGTCCATCGCGCCGAGCTCGACGATCTCGTGCACCGTCGCGATGGTGCGCGCTGCGGCCATCGCCATCACCGGGCCGAAATTGCGCGCGGCCTTGCGGTAGACCAGGTTGCCCCAGCGGTCGCCCTGCTCGGCCTTGATCAGCGCGACGTCGCCGCGGATCGGGTACTCCAGCACGTAGGGCTTGCCGTCGATCTCGCGCGTCTCGCGGCCGCCGGCCAGCTGCGTGCCGAAGCCGGTCGGGCAGAAGAAGGCGCCGATGCCGGCGCCGGCCGCACGGATGCGTTCGGCCAGGTTGCCTTGCGGCACCAGTTCGAGTTCGAGCTTGCCGGCACGGTAGAGGCCATCGAACACCTGGCTGTCGGCCTGGCGCGGGAAGCTGCAAATGATCTTGCGCACGCGACCGGCCTTGAGCAGCGCCGCCAGGCCGGTCTCGCCGTTGCCCGCGTTGTTGTTGACCACCGTGAGGTCCTTGGCGCCCTGCTCGATCAGGCCATCGATCAGTTCGTTGGGAATGCCGGCGGTGCCGAAGCCGCCGATCAGCACCGTGGCGCCGTCGGGGATGCCGGCCATGGCGTCGGCGACCGAGCGCGCGATCTTGTCGATCATGGAATCTGTCTCCGGGATGGAAGAGAAGTCGAACAACCGGCGACCGAATGGGCCGAGCGTCCGTTGTCTTGTTCGAATACCGAACATCTGTTCGTATAATGAATTCTAGAGAAAAGCACCTCCCATGGCAACCCAGCAGTCGACAACCGCCCCGCCGACACCCGGCGACAGCTACGTGCAATCCTTCGCGCGCGGCCTGCAGGTGATCCGCTCCTTCAGCGCCGGCGCGCCGCGCCAGACGCTCAGCGAGGTGGCCGCGGCCACCGGACTCACGCGGGCCGGCGCGCGCCGCATCCTGCTCACGCTGCAGACGTTGGGCTACGTGACGAGCGACTGCAAGCTCTTCGCGCTCACGCCGCGCATCCTCGACCTCGGCTTCGCCTACCTGTCGTCGATGCCGATCTGGAACCGCGCCGAGCCGGTGATGGAAGCGCTGGTGCAGCAGGTCCAGGAGTCGTGTTCCGCGGCAGTGCTGGACGCCACCGACATCGTCTACGTCATGCGGGTGCCGACCCACAAGATCATGCGCATCAGCCTGGGTGTCGGCTCGCGGCTGCCGGCCTTCTGCACCTCGATGGGCCGGCTGCTGCTGGCCGACCTCGACGAAGAGGAAATCCGGGCCCGGCTCGAAGCCTCGACGCGCGAAGCCTTCACCAAGCACACGGTGACCGACATCGACGCCCTGCTCGCCAAGGTGGCACAGGCGCGGCGACAGGGCTGGTGCCTGGTCAACCAGGAGCTCGAAGAAGGGCTGATCTCGATTGCGGCGCCGATCGTGGATCGCGCGGGCCGTACCGTGGCCGCGCTCAACATCAGCGGCCAGGCCAACCGGACCAGCGCCAAGGTGATGCAGGACAGCATGCTGCCGGCCCTGCTGGCGGCGGCGCGGGAGGTTTCGCGGCTGCTGTGAAGCGGCGGCAGGGTCGCGCCGAAAAAAAGACCTGGGGCATCCAAGCCCCAGGCCCTTCGTCGACGTGGGCGAAAACTACTACTTGCGGCGGCGCTTGGTGCCCGGCGTCAAGGTGTCCGACGRCGCCGCGGCCATCCACGCCCAGTCGGCCGCGACCGCCGAGGCCCTGCCCCTGCACGGTCTGGGGCCTTGTAGTCGCGCAGCGAAATGACCATCTGGTTGAAGGCGTCCATGAGGGCGGCGGCGATCACCTTGCCTTCGGGCGTTTTGGTGTAGCCGCCGAGCCGGCCGGCGGCGCTCGAGCCGCCCAGCGCGCCGAAGCCGCCGAAGTCGGTCTTGGAGGCGCTGCCTTCGGCCGCGGCGATCTGCACGCCCGAACGGCTGTCGATCAGGGTCAGCAGCGTGGAGGTTTCCTTGGTCTTGAGGTTGGCGCCGAGCTTGCCGACCACGCTGCCATAGCGGCCGCCGATCAAGCCGCCGAGCGCGGCGCTGGCACCGCCGGCGTCGTTCTTGAAGATGACCTCGGGCGACAGGCCGTAGTCGGATGCCACCATCTGGCCCTTGCCGAAGTTGCTGCCGGCGCGCATGTCGCCACCGTCCATCAGGGCGCGCTCGCGGCCCATGGCGGCCATGCCGGCGCCGCCGCGCTCGACCACCACGAAACAGTTCGACTGCTGCACCAGCAGCCGCAGCAGGGTGGCGGTCGGCGGCAGCTTGTATTCGTTGCGCAGCACGGTGTACCAGCCCGCCGTCTGGTTCTCGACCAGCGAGACCGTGCCCAGCGGCGAGTCGCAGCGCTCGAGCTGTCTGCTCGCGCCGCTGCCGTTGCCGCCCGCCGCGCTGCCGGTGGCCACGGTCTTGGCCGACTGGCTGCCCAGCTGCATGTCGTGGTCTGGCAGCCGGCCAGTGCGAAGAGGGCCGCCATGGCAGCGGCAAGAGGAAGTCTGGAGATGATCATTGAACTGGAGGGGACGAATACGAAGAGAGCACAAACCAGAGGTCGGCCTCGAATGCCCTCGGCAGTCTATGGAGCAGCCCCGTCCAGGTCTTTGGGAAGATTCCCAAATCGCGTCACGACGCGTCCGATTCAGTCCTTCGGATACGGCTCCCCTTGGCGCTGCAACTGCGCCCTCACGTAGTCGACGTGCTGCCGCAGCGTGTAGACCCGGTCGGTGAAATCGAGCGGGAACTTGGTCTGGATGACCTCCTCCTCGATGCGGTCGAGCTGGGCCCTGGCTTCGCGGCGCTCGTCGTCGTCGAGCTTGCGCGAGGCCAGGTCCTGCTCGAGGAACTTCAGCTCGCCATAGCGACGGAACAGGCCGCTCTGGCGGCGCCAGGCGATGAGCTCGGGCAGCACCCGGGCCGCCGGCACCAGGATCGCAGCCAGCGGCACCAGCAGCAGCAGCAAGCGCTGCACGTAGTTCGCGGCCCAGAAAGGCAGGTAGCTCTGCAGGAACGGCCTGCCGTTCTTGAAGTAGCGCTCGGCCTCGCTCGCGAGCGGGAAGTCGGTGCCGATCGGGCTCGGGAAGTCGCCGGGCCGGTCGATGATGCTGGGCTGCCGGTGCACCTGCCGCGCCGCCTCGAGCAGCAGGTAGGCCAGCGCCGGGTGCAGCTCGTCGCGCACGACCAGGTTGGCGGTGGTGGCGAGAAGCTGGATGTCCTGCGGCGGCAGGTCGTGCTTCGGGTCGACCGAACCGCGCTTGAGGCTCACGGGCTGGAAGAACGGAAAGCGCCGTGCCAGGCCCTGCACGTGGTCCAGCGATGCCAGGCGCACATCCTCGTCCACGAGCAGCTTCTGCACCGCCGGCGCCTGAGGCGCGGCGATGATGAAGGCCGCATCGACCTGGCCGCCGGTGAGCAGCTCGGCCGCCGCCATACCGCCTTCGCTGACGAAGGTGGTGCCTTGCGCGCCGTCCACGACGCCATAGACCGCCAGCAGTTCGGTGGCCACCTTGAAGTTGCCGCTGCCGGGTACCCCGACCGCGATGCGCTTGCCGGCCAGCGGCCCCAGCCCCTTCGACAGCTCGAGGCGGGTGCTGAAGATCCAGACCGGCTCGAAGGCGACGATGGCCAGCGAACGCAGCGGCGTCGATTCCGGCGGCGCGTCCGGATCCTGCGCCAGCACGCCGGTCCCGCCCTGCACGAAGCCTACCGACACCGTGCCGTCGATGAGCCGCTGCAGGTTCTCGACGCCGCCGCTCGAGGGGCGCAGCTCGAGCCGGATGCCGTTGGCCCGCAGGATCTCCTGGTAGCGCTCGCCGAAACGGTGGTAAGCGCCGTCGGAAACGCCGGTGCTCATCACGAGCATACGCGGCGGCGCGGGACTCACGTCGCGCACGACCGCCCAGACCAGCGCCGTGAGGACCGCGATCCCCACGATCCAGTACAGCAGGCGGCGACCGGTGGGCAGGGAGGGCAGTGGGCGAGACTTCATGCCAGGGCGCTGGGGGTTGGTGGCGGAGCCCGATTCTGCCGCTGAACCCGTGCGCCGCGCTGGTTGGAGGATGCCGAGTCAGGGCGTCTTCAACGGCGACTGGACCCCCAGTGCGAACTGGCCGATCAGCCAGCGGCGCAGCGCGCCGGGCAGGCCGCGGGCGCGCTGCGGACGGCGAGGCGACACGCCGCGCTCGAGGCGAAGCAGGTCGCCGCTGGGGCCCTGAGGGCAGATCTGGAAGCCCATGCGGTGCAGGAAGCTGACCATCCGGGTGTGGGTCGCCGGCACCTCGCCGTAGAGCCGGCGCAGGCCGGCGTCGTGGGCGGCTTCGAGCAGGCAGTCGATCAGCTGGTCGGCCAGGCCCTGGCCCTGCCAGGCATCGACCACGGCGATCGCCACTTCGGCGCAGCCCGGTTCGTCGCCGACGCAGTAGCGCACCTCGCCGATGAGTTCCTCGCCATCGGCCAGCGCGACCGCGGCGACGAAGACGACATGGCGCACGCCATCGACGCAGACCCGCTGCTGCAGTGCGAACGGCGTGCGATCGTCGACGTCGCCATGGAAGCGGCCATCGCGCGAGGGCGCCGAAAGCTTGCCCACGAAGTCGCCGTAGCGGCGGGCATCGTCCAGGCGCAGCGGACGGATCCGGGCGCGCACGCCGTTGCGCAGGATCGCGCTGCGCGGCTGACCGACGGCACGCAGCGACGCGGCGATGGCGGCGGCGGGGGAGGTGTACGGTCGGCGCATGGCGTTTCGGCGGCTGGTAGAGGAAGCCCAAGCTTCTCGCCGCCCGGCCTCGCAGTCCTTAAGGCGCGCTGAAGCGTGCTGAATGCGGGCACCGGATTCAGCACGCTTCAGGACGGGTTCAGGACGCCCCGGGCGCAAACGGTCACAGTCGATGCCGGGCGCCGACTGCCCTGAATCGAATGGAAGCGCACATGAACGGGATTGCCGTCCCCCTGATCCCCGGAGCCTTTACCCCATGAGTGCTGGAGTCGGCCCCCGCTATGTCTGCCTGTCGGACCTGCACCTCGGTGCCGCCTACAGCACCCTCACACCGACTGACGCCCAGGGACGACCCGACCCGGGCCGGCCCAGCGACACGCTGGTGGCGCTGGGTCAGGCCCTGCGCCAGCTGCTCGGCACGCTCGGGGACGGACCGCCGCCGACGCTGATCCTGCTCGGCGACGTGCTCGACATGGGCCTGTCGCCGATGGGCAGCGTCGCCGCCGCCTTCCGCTGCTTCGTCGAGTCCGTGATGCTCGACGGCGACCAGCCGCTGTTCGCGCCGCGCGTGCTGTGCGTGCCCGGCAACCACGATCACCATCTGTGGCGCATCGCCCAGGACCAGCATTTCCAGGACGGCCTGCGCGAAGGCCGCATCGACCGCGACCTGATCGCGCAGACGCCGCTGTTCCAGGCGCCCAATGCGAGCGGCATCCAGTCGTCGATGCTGACCGGCCTGATCAACAGCCACCCGGCCCTGAAAGAAACCCGGGTCGAGATCGCCTACCCCAACCTCGGCCTGCTCGACGCCGAACGCCAGCGCTGCGTGGTGCTGCACCACGGCCACTACGTGGACCCGATGTACCGCGTGGTCTCTGCCCTCGATGCGCAGGCGCCGGGCCACCACGGCCGCGGCCCGGCCTCGATGGCGCAGCTCGAGAGCCAGAACGGCGCCTGGGTCGACTTCCTGTGGTCGGACCTCGGCAGCGCCGGTGCCACCGGCACCGAGGCGACCACGCTGTACGAGGTGATGCGCGACGCCGGCGCCTCGCAGCGCTTCGCGCAGCGCCTGTCGGCCCTGCTCGTGGCCCGGCTCGGCGAGCGCTTCGGCGTCAGTGGAAAGATGCCGACGGTTCAGGGGATCACGCTGGACCAGCTGCTGCTGGGAGCGCTCGATGTCACGCTCGGCCGGGGCGCGCAGTCGCAGCGCGACAGCACCCTCGATCTAATGACAGCCAGCGACGTCGCCGACCTGCGCTGGTTCCTGTCGGGCCCGGTTAAGCTGGAGCTCGAGCGCGCCGGCCTGCGGCCGTCAGGGCTCGATCTCGCCTTCGTCTTCGGCCACACCCACAAGCCGTTCCAGGACGAACTGCCGGTCGCCGGCTTCGACCGGCCGGTGCGGGTTTTCAACACCGGCGGCTGGGTGACGGACCAGCCGACCATGGCCTCGACCCAGGGCGCTGCGGCGGTGTTCATCGACGAGGCGCTCAACCTAGCGTCGCTGCGGCTCTTCAACGACCCGGTCAACGGCCGCATGGCGCCGGTGCAAGCGCAGGGCGTCGGCGGCTTCCGCGACCGCGACAACCCGATGCTGGCCGCCCTGGCCGCCGGTCTCGAACGCACCGCGCCCGCGTGGCAGGCCTTCTCGCGCTCGGCCCGGCAGGCCACCGAAGACCGTGCCGCCCAATTGCTCGACAAGTTCTTCCACGCCTCGGCACCGCCCGAGACTCCCGCCCCATGATGAAACGCATCGCACGGCCGCTCGCGCAACTGGCCCCCCACTACACCGTGGTCGTGGTCGGCTCCGGCTACGGCGCCGGCGTCGCAGCCTCGCGCCTGGCGCGCGCCGGCCAGTCGGTCTGCGTGCTCGAGCGCGGCCGCGAGATCCTGCCCGGCGACTACCCGAACGACATGGCCGGCGCCCGGGCCGACATGCAGGTCGACGGTACGCGCGGCAAGCTCGGCGCCGCCGACGGGCTCTACGACCTGCACCTCAACGACGACATGCTCGCGATGGTCGGCTGCGGCCTTGGCGGCACCTCGCTGATCAATGCCAACGTGGCCCTCGAAATCGATCCGCGACTGTTCGCTGCCACGCCCTGGCCCGAGCCCTTCCGCCGCGACCCGGCGCTGCTCGACCCCTACATCGCCCGCGCCCGGCAGATGCTGGACCCCTCGCCCTACCCCGACGACTACCCGCCGCTCAACAAGCTGCAGGCGCTCGAGAAATCGGCCAGGGCGATGAAACGGCCGTTCAGCCGGCCGCCGATCGCGGTCAACTTCGTCGACCAGTTGAACCCCTTCGGGGTCCCGCAGCCGCGCTGCAACCTGTGCGGCGACTGCACCAGCGGCTGCAACGTGGGTGCCAAGAACACCACGCAGATGAACTACCTGCCGGATGCGGCGAACCATGGCGCCGAGATCTTCACCGGCGCCCGCGTGAGCCATGTCGAGCGCGACGGCGAGCGCTGGCGCGTAGTCTTTGATCCGGTGGCGCTGCGCGGCGAGGCCGCGCCTGCGTCGACCGCGCCGCGCAGCGTGAGCGCCGACGTGGTGATGCTCGGCGCCGGGGCGCTGGGCTCGACCGAGATCCTGCTGCGCTCGCGCGTGCAGGGCTTGCCCCTGTCGGACCGGCTCGGTACGCGCTTCTCCGGCAACGGCGACGTGCTGGCGCTGGGCTTCGACGCCGACTGGCAGTCCACCCCCGATGCCAAGGGAAACCCGGTCCGCAGCAACATCAACGGCGTCGGCGCCGGCCGCAGCAAGCTGGCGCCGGAGCAGCTGCCCGGCCCCTGCATCACCGGCCTGATCGACCTGCGCAATGCGCCCGAGGTGGGCGACGGCCTGGTGATCGAGGAAGGCGTGATCCCCGGCGCGCTGGCGTCGATGCTGACGCCGGCCCTGTTCTTCGCCGATGCGATGAAGGGGGGCGAAATCGCCTACGGCGCGGCCGCGGCCAAATCGCGCCTGCTCGACGCCCAGGCCATGAGCGAGGCGGTGCAGAACCCCGGCAAGCTCGCGATGGCCGCGTACGGCGGCGCAGTGGCGCGCACCCAGACCTACCTGGTGATGAGCGTGGACGATGCCGGCGGCACGCTGCAGCTGCGGGACGACCGGCTGCGCATCGACTGGCCCGAGGCCGGCGCCAGCGCGGTGATCGCCAAGGACAACCAGTGGCTGCAGGCGGCCAGCGAGGCGGTGCGGGGCCAGTTCATCCCGAACCCGCTGTGGAGCGAAGCGCTGGGCCGCAAGCTGATCACGGTCCATCCGCTGGGCGGATGCGGCATGGGCGACAGCGCCGCCGACGGCGTGGTCGACCACCAGGGCCAGGTGTACGCGGGCAGCGACGGCCAGGCGGTGCATCCAGGCCTCTACGTCTGCGACGGCGCGGTGCTGCCGGGCGCGGCCGGCGTCAACCCGCTGCTGACCATCACGGCGCTGGCCGAGCGCACCTGCCAGCTGCTGTGCGACCAGCGCGGCTGGGCGCTGGACCTCGGCCTGGCGCCGCGCGCGCCACTGCCGGCCTCGGCCACCGCTGCGCCACCGCCGCCAGGACTGCTGCGGCGCATCGTCGACGATCTCGAGGCCGCTGCCATCGATCTCGCCAAGGCGACGGGCAGGGAAATCATCGACAAGGATCCGGCGCTGTTGAGCCCGAGCTTCCAGTTCACCGAGACCATGCACGGCTGGATCAGCACCGAGGCGGTGCTGCCGCGCGGCGGCGCGCAGCAGCGGCTGGCGAGCGACTACGAGATCGCTTGCGCCTGGGGCAAGGCGCGGGGCCAGGCCATGCGCTTCGAGCTCACGATCCACACCAGTGATCTCCACCAGATGGTGTCGGACCCGACGCATCCGGCCCGCATAACCGGCAGCGTCAGCTGCCCGGCGCTGTCGAGCGAGCCGATGCCGGTCGCGAGCGGCGTGTTCCACCTGCTGCCGGCCGACGCCCAGCGGGTCGAGACCTGGACCATGACCTACGAGATGGTGCTGCGGCGCGGCGACTCGCGGCTGCGCTTCAAGGGCCACAAGGTGCTGCACCAGCGGCCCGGCTCCTCGCCTTGGACCGACACCACCACCCTGTTCGTGCGGGTCTACGACGGCGACGGCATGACCGGCTCGCTGGTGGCGCAGGGCATCCTGACGCTGGACCTCGAGGACCTGATGTGGCAAGCCTCGAGCCTCGAGATGAAGCCGCCGCCGAGCCTGCCCGGCACGATCGAGGCCCACCTGCCGGCGGCGCAGCGGGCCATCGCCGGCGCCTACCTCGCCAGCTTCGGCGCCTTCTTCGGCATGACGCTGTTCCGCGCCTATGGCGGGCTGCTCGCCGACCTCCACGATTTCCCGGCGCTCGACCTGGCGCAGCTCCCGCGCCGGGCCCTGCGCGCACCGGCGTCAGTAGCGCACCATGTCGATGTCGGCGATGGCTTTCGGATCAGGCTCACGCGCTATGCCGGCGGCACGCTCGGGCCAGTGGTGCTGGCGCCGGGTTTCTCGGTGCGGGCCTCCTCGTTCGCCACTGACACCGTCGACCAGAACCTGGTCGAGGCGCTCTGCGAGCGCGGCTACGACGTCTGGCTGTTTGACTACCGGGCCAGCCCCGACTCGGGCAGCCCGATCGCGCCCTTCACGATCGACGACATCGTGCGCACCGACTGGCCGGCCGCGGTGCGCTTCATCCTGCAGGCCACCGGCGCCAAGGACCTGCAGGCGATCGCCCACTGCGTCGGCTCGATGAGCCTGCTGATGGCGCTCCTGGCCGGCATGACCGGCGTGCGCTCGCTGGTGTCTTCGCAGCTCACGCTGCACCCGCTCACGGGCTGGCTCAACGACGCCAAGGCCGACATCGGCCTGGCCCGCGTGCTCGAGAACTATGCGCCGCTCAACGGCCGCTTCGACAGCGTGCCCGGCCGCACCGACCTCGACCGCGAGATCGACACGCTGGCCTGGAAGGTGCCGGTGCCGGCCGGCGAGGAATGCAAGAACCCGCTGTGCCACCGCGTGTTCTCGATCTTCGGCGCCTCGTATGCGCACGCGCAGCTCAACCACGCCACCCACACCGCGCTGGCGGAGATGTTCGGCAGCGTGTCGCTGCATCCCTTCGAGCACCTGAGCCTGATCATGCAGCGCGCCAAGGCGGTCGACAGCGAAGGCCGCGACGTCTACGCGACGCCGGCCAACGCGCCGCGGCTGGCGCTGCCGATCAGCTTCCTGGCCGGCGCCCGCAACCAGCTGTTCTTTCCCGAGACCAGCCTGCGCACGCAGGCCTGGCTGTCGCGCCACAACGACCCGTCGCTCTACACCCGCCACGTCTTCGAGGACTATGCGCACATGGATCTGTTCGTCGGCCGCAATGCCGCGCGCGACATCTTCCCGACGCTGATCGCGCAACTCGAAGGTGTCAGGCCGGCACTGCCCTGAGGCCGGCCGAGGCCAGCGCGATGGCGGCGTCCTCGTCGAGGCCGGCGCCATCGCGGCGCCAGGCAGCCAACTCGGCCGGGGCATGGACGGCACCGACCAGGGCCAGCGTGGCATTGAGCATGCGGGTGTCGGCCTGGCTGCGCACCTCGCCGCGCCGCACGCGTGCCGCATCGTCGCAGCCGACCAGCCGCGCGGCGTCACGCAAGCGGCCCTGCCGCGCCGCCAGCAGCGCCAGCATGCCGGCGAAATGGCGCAGGCCGAGCGAGCGACGGCAATGCGGCAGGCTCTGCATGACCTGGGCCTGGGCCTCCGGCAGCGAGCCCTGCACCGTCAGCGCATGCGCGTACCAGTTGAGCGCAAAGGCCATCATCTGGGCATCGGTCAACTGCGAACGGCGCAGATGCTCGATCATGGCGCGGAACTGGTCCACCGCCTCGTCGACATGGCCGATCTCCTGGTGCAGCGCGGCCAGGTTGTTGAGCACGTAGAACAGGACGCGCGCATCGCCGCCGCTGCGCACCAGCGGCAAGGCCTGGGCAAAGGCGGCCAGCGCCTCCTCGGTCCGTCCCTGGTAGCGCCGGACCATGCCGCAGTTGTAGAGCCACAGGCCGCGGAAGCCATGCAGCTGCTGCTGCTCGATCAGCTCCAGGCCCCGGGCGAGATGGCGTTCGGCGCTTTCGAAGTCCGCTGTCACCGCCGCCACGTAGGCGCTCATGCACAGGGCGATCACCAGGCGGCCCTGGGCCTCCTCCTCCCGGGCCAGCTCCTGCTCGAAGGTGGCGCGCGTCCGCGCCAGCAGCGTCATGCGCTCCTGCGCGCTGACGCCGCCGTGCAGGCCGACCATCGCCAGGCCCATGTAGAAATCGGCCGCCACGAAAGGCGGGGTGTGGTCGCCGACCAGGGCTTCGGCCATCCGCATCCAGCGCACGCCCTCGCTATAGCGCCCGGCCTGGTACATGAGCACGGCCGCGGTGTTCACCAGCTCGAGGGCCAGCACCGCGTCGCCGCCCTCGCCGCAGGCCCATTCGATGGCGCTGCGCAGGTTGTCGATCTCCGGGATGCAGGCCATCACCCACGGGTCCATCAATTCGAAACCCGTGCGCCCGGCCCGCGCCGGGCGGTCGATCGCCGCCCGCATGCAGCGCGCGTGCCACTCGCGCAGGCGCTCCCATTCGCCGGCCGTCTCGAGCCCCTCGCGCGCATAGGCGCGAGCGCTCTCGAGCAGCCGGTAGCGCGGCGTGGCGCCGGCTTCGAGCACCACCATCGACTTGTCGATCAGGTTGCCGAGCAGGTCGACCACGGCCCAGGCATCGAGGCTGTCGTCGGCCGCCACCTGCTGCGCCAGTTCGAGGCCGAAGCCGCCGACGAAGACGCCGAGCCGGCGAAACACCTGCTGCTCCAGCGGGCTCAGCAGCGCGTGGCTCCAGTCGAGCGTCGCGCGCAGCGTGCGATGGCGCGACGGTGCGTCGCGGGCGCCGCTGTTGAGGATGCGCAGGCGCTGCCCCAGGTGCTGCCGCACCCCGTGCACGCCCAGCAGCGGCACCCGGGCGGCGGCGAGCTCCAGCGCCAGCGGCATGCCGTCGAGAGCGCGGCAGATGTCCACCACGGCCTCGAGATTGGCGTTGTCGAGCCGGAAGCCCGGCTGCAGCGCGCTGACGCGCGCCGCGAACAGCACCAGCGCCCCATGGGCCGCAGCGTCGGCCGACTCGGCGTCGACCGGCACGGCCAGCGTGCCCAGCCGCATCGACTGCTCGGCAGCCAGCCGCAGCGGCTCCTGGCTGGTGACGAGGATGTGCAGTTCGGGCACGGCCGCCAGCAGATGGCCGACCAGCGCCGCGGCGGCATCGATCAGGTGTTCGCAGTTGTCGAGCAGCAGCAGTTCGCGGCCGCGCAGGCGTTCGGCCAGCTCGACCGCCGGATCGGCATGGCCGGGCAATCCGATGCGCAGCGCCCGGGCCACCGCGCCCGGCACGGCGGCGGGGTCCGTGACGTGGGCCAGCTCGACCATCCAGGCACCATCGCGAAAGCCGTGCGCCAACTCCCGGGCCAGGGCCCGGGCCAGGCTGGTCTTGCCGATGCCGCCCGCCCCGAGCAGGCTGACCAGCCGGTGTTCGCGCATCAGATCGCGCAGCTGGGCCAGATCCTGGGCACGGCCCATCAAAGGAGGGAGCACCGCATTCAGGTTTCCCAGCTCGGATTGCAGCACCGGGGAGGCTGGCGCGGCCACCGCAGGCGCGCGGACATCGGCCGCGGATGCGTCGCCCAGCACGGCGGCAAAGCGATAGCCGCGTCCGGGCACCGTCACGATGGCCTTGGCGCCGAGCAGCTTGCGCAGCGCGCTCACCTGGACCTGGAGATTGTTCTCCTCGACCACGAGATTCGGCCAGACGAGGTCGAGCAGCTCGTTTTTGGTCAGCATTCGCTCGCGGTGCGTGATCAGCGCCAGCAGCACATCGAAGGCGCGGGCGCCGAGGGCGACCGGCTCGCCATCCACCCGCAACTCGCGGCTGGCAGGATTCAACTCGACGCGATCGAAGCGATAAATCGACTCAGCGGCCTGCACGCGCCGCCCCTGTCGCTTCGATGCCACGCACCCTGCCCCCCCGTCCCGCTGCCATGGTTCCGCTCCTGAATGAAAGGCGTGCGTCCCCCGCGCGCCCGGCTGGGTTTGTAACTGATTACGCGCCTGGGCGCATCCCTCTTCGGATTCCGACTGGAGCCGGTCGGTCAGGCTCAGCCCGGCTTGACCGCGCTGTACTCGGAGAAGACGCCGAGTTCGACATGCCGCCGGACGTCCTCGAAGCCGGCGGCGCGCAAGGCGGCCAAAACCGATTCCGGCGCGATGCAGGTCTCGATGGTGTCCCAGTAGTAGCGCCACAGCTCGGCCGTGTCGTGGCCGCGCGCCACCACCTTGGCGATCAGCGGCACCACGCCGCGCATGTAGCCCTTGAGCACCGCCGTGCCGACGCGGCCCGAAGGCTTGGTGATCTCCAGCACCAGCAGCCGGCCGCCCGGCCGCAGCACGCGGAAGAACTCGGCGAAGGCCGCATTCACGTCGGCGATGTGGCGCAGCGCATAGCCCATGCTGATGAAGTCGCTGCTGGCATCGGGCCGCGGCAGTGCCTCGGCCCGGCCGCGCACCAGCTCGACGCCCGGCAGCGCCACCTGCCCCATCATCCCCGGGCTGGGGTCGACGCCGACCAGCTGCCCGCGCGGGCCGATCAGCGTCAGCGCCTCGCGGGCGACCAGCCCGGTGCCAATGCCGACGTCGAGAACCTGCGCGCCGGCCGCGAGCCCGGCGCGCTGCAGCGCCGAGCGCCGGTACCAGGGCCCCGAGCCGAGCGCCAGCACCCGTTCGATGCGGTCGTAGTCGGGGGCAGTGTCGTCGAAGATGCGGCGCAGGAACTGCTGGTGCTCGGCCTCGTCGCCGTAGTAGGCCGGCAGCGGCGTGTGCGGCGCGAGCGCCTCTGGCGGAGGGGTCGACGGGGAGGAGCTGTGCATCGGGGCATTATGGCCACTTAGGCCGACGCACCAGCCGGCTCCAGCACGAATTCGAAGGCCAGCGTGTGGAAGGTTCCGGCCTGCACGCTGCCGTCGGGCGCGGTGCCGGCGGGATGCGAGACGAAGTCACCGATCAGCGAGCTGCGCACGCCGAACACCGCGTCGCTGTCGAGGTAGTCGTCGCCGTCGCGGAACACGTGCGTGATGAGCGTCTCGTAGGCCGGCGCCCGGATCATGAAGTGGACGTGCGCGGGACGCCATGGATGGCGCCGGGTCGCCCGCAGCATCGCGCCCACCGGCCCGTCGGTGGGGATCGGATAGGCCACCGGCATCACGCCGCGGAACCACAGCCGACCCTCGGCGTCGGTTCGAAACACGGCGCGGCCCTGCGGACGATCGAGCCCCGGCCGCTGGACGTCGTAGAAGCCTTCGGCGTCGGCCTCCCAGACATCGACCTCGGCGTCTGCGACCGGCTCGCCGTCGCGCCCTCGAACGGTGGCGTTCACGAACAAGGGCTCGCCCGCGGCGCCGCCCGAGATATCGCCGCCGAGCGGCAGCCGCGGCGCGCCCGGCACGTGGAAGGGGCCGAAGACGGTCGCCTCGGTGGCTTGCGCGCTCTTCGAGTGGTTCATCGCCACAGTCAGCATCGACAGGCCCAGCGTGTCCGACAGCAGGATGAACTCCTGCCGCTTGCCGTCGCACTTCTGGCCGGTCGCGGTCAGGAACTCGATGCCGGCCGCCCATTCGGCTTCGGTCAGCTTGACCTCGCGCGCGAAGTCGTGCAGGTGGCGCACCAGCGCCGACATCACTTCGTTCAGCCGCGGGTTCTCGCAATCCGCCATGCGATCGAGCACGGCGGCGGTGATGGTGTTCTCATTGATGTTTCGCATGGGGATGTAGCTCCAGTTCGGTGGGACGCGCGGCGGGTATCGAACGCTTCGGGGCCGCCGCATCCGGCAGCGCCAGCCGTCGCTGCGTCGGGAACAGCGACCAGCCCCAGTGCTGCTGCGCGTAGCCCCAGAGGCCCTGTTTGAAGAAGATGGTGACGACGATCGCGAGCAGCCCGAGCCCGAGCAGGTACCAGGTGCCATAGTCGCTCAGGAACTTGTTGAGCGCCCAGAAGATGAGCGCCCCGACCAGCGGCCCCTCGATGCGGCCGATGCCGCCGATCACGACCATGAAGATCGCGAAGGCGGTCCAGTTGACGCTGAAGGCCGCATCGGGACTGATGCGCAGGTTGCCGACGAAGTAGAGCGCGCCCGCCAGGCCGGCGCCGAAGGCGGCCACCACGTAGACCGCGAGCTTCATGCGCGCGACCGGGATGCCCTGCGATTCGGCGGCGACCTCGTTGTCGCGGATCGCCAGCAGGGCCAGCCCGCGCTTGCTGCGCAGGAACAGGTAGACCAGCGCGATCGCCGCCACCACGCAGCCCAGCGCCATCCAGTAGGTGACGCTCTCGCGGGTCGCGCGCTCGATGCCGCGCAAGGCGGTCAGCGTCGTGCCCGAGCCGCCGCCCACCGCCGACACGTTGGCGAAGCTGAGCCGGAACACCTCGGCGATCACCCAGGTGCCGATGGCGAAGTAGCCGCCCGTGAGCCGGAAGGCGACGAAGGACACCKGCACCGCGATCAGCCCGGCCGCCAGCGCGCCGAGCGGAATCGCGACGAAGGGATTGAGGCCGGCGAAGTTGCCGAGCATCAGCATGACGTAGCCGCCGAAGCCGAAGAAGGCCTGCTGCCCGATGCTCACCATGCCGCCGTAGCCCGCGAGCAGGTTCCACATCATCGCGAAGATGAGGTAGCAGGCGATCTCGACGAACTCGCGCATCCAGCTCGACTCGCCCCAGAAGGGCAGCGTGGCGGCGCCGACCACCAGCGCCGCGGCGGCCCACAGCAGGGCACGGCTCGCGGCCGTGCCCCGCACCACGTCGAAGGTCGAAGGATTCATGAACCGTTCCATTTCATCGGCCTCAGCCGCGCGTCTTCGGAAAAAGTCCCTGCGGCCGCAGCACCAGCACCGCGAGGAACACGAGATGGCCGAACCAGATGCCCCAGCCCGGATCGAGCCGGAAGCCGATCTGCTGCGCAAGGCCGAGGATCATGGCGCCGGCCAGCGTGCCCCAGAAGGACCCCATGCCGCCGATGATCACGGCCTCGAAGGCGAACAGCAGCAGCAGCGGGCCGTCCGACGGCGACACCGTGGTGCGCATGCCCTGCAGCGCGCCGGCGATCGCGATCAGCACGAAGGCGATGCCGGTGGCCAAGGCATAGACCTGGTTGGCCTTCAAGCCCATCAGTTCGGCGATCTCGCGATCGTCGGAGACGGCGCGGAAGGTCCGGCCCAGCGGCGTGCGCGCGAACATCCATTGCATCGCCGCCGTGGCCGCCAGCGCCACCGCCAGGATGACYAGCGGCAGCACGCCGAGCGCCAGCGAATCGCCGAAGCGCACCGACTCGGTGGCCAGCGGGCCGATCTCGATCGAGCGCGGATCGGCCGAGAACAGCTCCAGCAGCAGGTTCTGGATCACGATCGAGAGTCCGAAAGTCACGACCAGCG
This sequence comes from Variovorax sp. P4_D9, assembly GCF_056401695.1. Taxonomy (NCBI): domain Bacteria; kingdom Pseudomonadati; phylum Pseudomonadota; class Betaproteobacteria; order Burkholderiales; family Comamonadaceae; genus Variovorax; species Variovorax sp. P4_D9. The sequence goes on along the minus strand of NZ_JBFUIU010000066.1, from coordinate 3,919 downwards.
AAGGCAGTGGATCCTTGCCCAGCGTGCGGTTCAGCACGTTGCGCTGCAGCAGGTAGCCGAAGCCGAAGGCGATCGGCAGTACCGCCAGCACGACCCACAGCGGCGCGCTGCCGGTCAGCGAGACGCCGGCGATGGCGGCGAACGCGGCCAGGATGATGAAATCGCCCTGCGCGACATTGGTCAGGCGCATGACGCCGAACATCAGCGACAGTCCGAGCGCGAACAGCGTGTAGAGGCCGCCGAGCAGCAGGCCCTGGATGACGGTCTCGATCATGGCGCCGCCTCCGCATGCGCCTCGAGCCCGAAGTAGGCCTGCGAGATCTGCTCCCGCGTGAGCTCGCTGGAGCGCCCGGTGAGCGACACGCGCCCTTCCTGCAGGCAGTAGACGCGCTGCGACACCTGCTGCGCCATCCCGACGTCCTGCTCGACGATCACAACCGTCATGCCCTCGGCCGTGATGCGCGGCATCGCGGCATAGATCTCGCGAATCACGATCGGCGCCAGGCCGAGCGACAGTTCGTCGCACAGCAGCACTTCGGGATTGCTCATCAGCGCCCGGCCCAGCGCCACCATCTGCTGYTGGCCGCCCGACAGCGAGGTGCCGGGCTCAGCGCGCTTTTGCGCCAGGATCGGGAACATCTCGTACAGCCGCTTCAGGTTCCAGGGGCCGCTGCGGCCGCTCGCCGCACCCATCAGCAGGTTCTCCTCGACGCTGAGGCTCGGGAACAGGCGCCGGCCTTCGGGCACCATCGCCAAGCCGCGCCGCACGATCTCGCCGGGTGGCAGGCCGCCGATCGCCTCGCCCTTGAAACGGACCGCCTCGCGCGGCGCACGCACCAGGCCGGTCAGGCATTTCAGGAAGGTCGATTTACCGGCGCCGTTGGCACCAATGATCGCCAGCAGTTCGCCGGCGTGCAGCGTGAAGTCGATGCCGAACAAGGCCTGGGCATCGCCATAGAAAGCCTCGAGGCCTGTCGTCGAAAGCAATGCAGTCATCCTTCGATCCCCATGTACACCCGCCGCACTTCGGGGTCGTTCATCACCGCGCGCGGCTCGCCCTCCGCCAGCTTCTGCCCGAAGTTGATGACCAGCAGCCGGTCGGCCAGCGACAGCAGCGCATGCACCACGTGCTCGATCCAGATCATGGTCACGCCACGGGCCTTGATCTGCTGCAGCTCCTCGACCAGCTGCCGCGCCTCGGGCTCAGTCAGGCCGCCGGCGATCTCGTCGAGCAGCAGCAGCTTGGGCCGGGTCGCCAGCGCCCGCGCCAGTTCGAGCCGCTTGCGGTCGAGCAGCATGAGCCCCCCGGCCGGCTGGTTGGCGCGCGCCATCAGCCCGGTCTGCGCCAACACCTCGTGCGCCGTCTGCCAGGCCTCCTGCTCGCGCTGCTGGGCACCGAAGCAGGCGGCGGTCACGAGGTTCTCGAACACGCTCATGTTGCCGAAGGGCTGCGGCACCTGGTAGCTGCGGCCGATGCCCGCATGGCAGCGCTGGTGCGGTTTGAGCGCTGTCACGTCGCGTCCTTCGTATTCGACCCGGCCCGCGTCCACGCGCACGTCGCCCGAGATGAGGTTGAAAAGCGTGGTCTTGCCGGCGCCGTTCGGCCCGAGGATGCCCAGCGTCTCGCCCTCGGCCACCGCGAGCGTGATGTCGTCGGTGACCTTGAGCGCGCCGTAGGCCTTGCTGACGGCATGGAGCGCGAGCAGCGTCATGATCTCAGCCCGGCATCGGCCGCAGCGTGCCGCCGACCGGAATGTTCGGCGCCGCCTCGTTGTTGACGATGGTCAGCTCGTACTTGTACTTCTTGCCCTTGCCCCACTGGCCCAGCACCAGCGGCGTCTTGCTGACGTTCTTGAAGGGGCCCTGCCCGCCCCACTTCACCGGTCCGACCACCGTCGCCAGCGAGGTTGCCGCGACGGCGTCGCGCACGTCAGTGGCCTTCTGCGACTTGGCGCGCGACAGCGCATCGGCCGCCACCTCGAACAAGGCGTGCGCAAAGCCGATCGGCTGCGTCCACTGCTTCTTCGCGCCGGTCTCGTAGGCCTCGGCCAGCGCCTTCGCGCTCTGCTGGGTCAGGCTCGAGGTGAACGGATGCGACGGGCTCCACCACACCTCGGTCGACAAGCCGTCGCCGAGATCGCCGAGCGCGTCGATCGCGCCCGGGAACAGCAGCGCCTTGCCGAGCGTGATGATCTTCGGCCGGAAGCCCTGCTGGCGCGCCTGCGTCAGGAAGGTCTTGGCATCGGGCGGAATCACGACGCCGGTGACGATCTCCACGCCGTCCTTCTTGAAGGCCGCAATCTGGGCGCTGAAGTCCTGCGTGCCGTTCTGGAAGCGGCCCGGGTCGACCAGCGTGAAGCCCATCTGCGACAGCGGCTTCGGAAAGCCGAGCTCCTTGTCGCCCCAGGCGTTGCCGTCGCCGTCGTTGGGGAACAGCCCGCCGACCTTCTTGTTGGTCGGGATGGTCTTCCAGCCGCTCGTGAAGTTGGCGATGACGTCCTCCAGCCCCCAGAACAGGTGGTAGGTCCAGGCGAAGCCCTTGGCCGGGTCGCCCTTGCGGCCGAAGAACCAGGGCTGCCACGGCACCACGCTCGAGATGCAGGGCACTTCGTTGAGCTCGCAGGCATCGCTGACCGGATTGGCCGTCTCGGGCGTGCCGGCGGTCAGCACCAGCGCGACCTTCTCCTTGAGGATCAGGTCGTTGGCGACCTCGCCGGCACGGTTCGGATTCGCCTGGCTGTCCTTCAGCACGATCTGCACCGCGACCTTCTTCCCGCCGACGCTGATGCCGTCCTTGAAGACGGTCTTCATCTGGTCGATGACCCACTTGTCGGCCTCGCCGAAGGGCGCCAGCGGCCCGGTCTGCGGCGACACGTAGCCGATCTTCAGCGTGTCGGCCGCGAACACCAGCGGCGTGGCGCCGCTGGCGGCCAGGGCGGCCGCGGCCTGGGTGAACTGTCTTCGATTGAGGGTCATGGTTGTCTCCTTCTTCTGTCTTCTCTTCTTTGCACAAACCGGTATCGGGCGCCGCCCGTCAGCCCGGCGGATCGCCGTCGTACGCGCGTTGTAGCAACGCACGGATCGCGTCCCGCTCGGGCGGGCCGAAGGGGCGCGGATTCCAGTACGGATTGGCGACCGCGAGATCGGCCGCGCGGTCGAGGTCGGCTTCGAGCATGCCGATGTCCTTGAGCGCCACCGGCGCGCCGTTGTCGCGTGCCAGCGTCTGCAGCCCCTCGGGCGCTGAAGTCGCACCCAGCGCCTGCGCGATGCTCTCCATCGCGCGCGGCGCCGCCTGCGCGTTGAAGGCGATCGCATGCGGCAGCACCACCGTGTGCACCTCGGCATGCGGCAGGTTGAAGCTGCCGCCCAGCGTGTGGCAGAGCTTGTGGTGCAGCGCCATGCCGACGCTGCCCAGCACCGTGCCGCACAGCCAGGCGCCGTACAGCGCATCGGCGCGCGCCTCGATGTCGTCGGGCCGCTTGCGGATCACCGGCAGTGCCCGCGCGATCGCGGCGATGCCTTCGCGCGCCATCAGGTCCATCACCGGGTTGCTGTCCTGTGCATAGAGCCCTTCGGCCGCATGCGCGATCGCGTTGATGCCGCTGGTCACGCTCAGGCCGACGGGCAGCGTGCGCGACAGCTCGGGGTCGTAGATCACGGTGCGCGGCAGCACGCGCGCATCCTTGCCGGTCTTCTTGAGGCCGCCCTCGGTGAGGCCGTAGATCGGCGTCATCTCGCTGCCGGCATAGGTGGTCGGAATCGCCAGGATCGGCAGGCCCGAGTCGAGCGCGATCGCCTTGCCCAGGCCGGTGGTCGAACCGCCACCGATCGCTACCGCGCAGTCGGCATCGAGCCTGCGCGCCAATTCGCGGGCTTCCCGCGCGGTCTCGATCGGCACATGCATCACGGCGTCACGGCG
>NZ_JBFUIU010000065.1:0-21414 GCF_056401695.1 Variovorax sp. P4_D9 | reverse complement strand
ACCCGAACAAGTCGCCTACCAACTCACGATGCCGACGATCCAATGCCATCGAATTGGGTGATGTCATGTCTCAGGCGGTCAAATTGGACGGGCACGGCGCAACAAAACAAACCAACGCGACCAAGCGTGCGTCTGGGCTCACGGATTCAGGTGGTTGATATTCAGTTTGGCCTCGCGCTTGAGCAGCTCTGCCTGGAGGTGCGGTGTGGTGCCGCTGCCGGCCGAGGCGTAGTTGACCTTGCTGGCGTCGCCCGTGGCGGCAGCCTTCAGGTCTGCGAACGTCTTGTATTTCGAATTGGCGGCCACCACCAGCACCGCCGGCACCTTCAGTGCCTGGGTCACGGCGACCAGGTCCTTCTGCGGGTTGTAAGGCATCGACGGCACGATGTGCGGCACGATCGCCAGTGCGCCCGCCGAGGAGAACAACAGCGTGTAACCGTCGGCGGGCGACTTGGCGACCGCGTCGGCGCCCAGCAGGCCGCCAGCGCCGCCCTTGTTGTCGATGATGATGGATTGGCCAAGGGATGTGCTCAGCTTGGCGCCCAGTGCGCGCGCTGTCTGGTCCACCGGCCCGCCGGCAGGAAAGGGAACGACCAAGCGGATCGGCTTGGTGGGATAGGCCTGCGCCCATCCCGAAGCTGCGGCCAACGCAAGGGTGAATGCAGCCGCGGATTTCAAAAGTCCATTCATGGTCGATGTCTCCAGTTTGTCGTGGATGAACTTTAGGGGCGGGAGCGATTCCTGCCACCGCGCTCTGGCGCATACCTGCTATGCAACGCCGGCCACGCGAGGCGTGCCGGTATGCGCCGCGGCGCATCACAGTCTTGCGGCCTCGCACGTAGCCCAAAACGGATCCTGATTCCAGAATTCAGTCCACCACAAGGAGACTTCAAATGACCACCAACAAAGGCCCGCTGTCGCACGTCAAGGTGCTCGACCTGAGCCGCATCCTCGCCGCACCCTGGGCCAGCCAAATCCTCGCTGATCTGGGCGCCGAGGTGATCAAGGTCGAGCGGCCCGGCGCCGGCGACGACACGCGCACATGGGGGCCTCCGTTCCTGAAAGACGCCGAAGGCAAGGACACGAAGGAAGCCGGCTACTACCTGGCCGTCAACCGCGGCAAGCGCTCGATCACGGTCAGCCTCGAAAAGCCGGAGGGCCAGAAGATCGTCAAGGAGCTCGCCAAGCGAGCCGACATCGTGCTCGAGAACTACAAGGCCGGCACGCTGGCCCGCTATGGGCTGGATGAAGCATCGCTGCGCAAGATCAACCCGCGCCTCATCTACTGCTCGGTCACCGGCTTTGGCCAGACCGGCCCGCGGCGCGACCAGCCGGCCTACGACTTCCTGATCCAGGCGATGGGTGGCCTGATGAGCGTCACCGGCGAGAAGGATGGCCGGCCTGGCGGTGGGCCGCAGAAAGTCGGCATTCCGATCGTCGACCTGATGACCGGCATGTACACCGCCGTCTCCGTGCTTGCCGCGCTGGCGCGCCGCAACGAGACCGGCGTCGGCGACGCCATCGACATCGCCATGCTCGATGTGCAGGTGGCGACGCTCTCCAACCAGGCGATGAACTACCTGGTGTCGGGCAAGGTGCCGCGGCGCAACGGCAACGCGCATCCGAATATCCAGCCGCAGGACGTCTACGCCTGCGCCGATGGCGACGTGATCCTGGTGGTCGGCAACGACGGCCAGTTCGCCAAGCTGTGCGAGGTCTTCGGACAGAACGACTGGATCACGGACGAGCGCTTCGCCACCAACGCCCAGCGGGTCCGGAACATCGGCGAGTTGTCGGCCATGCTGCGCGACGTGTTCGCCGAATGGGAGCGCGAGAAGCTGATTGCCGCCCTCGACAGGGCCGGCGTGCCCTGCGGCCCCATCAACACGGTAGCCGATGTGTTCAAGGAGCCTCAGGTTAAGGCGCGCGAGATGCTCCGTTACGTGCCTCATCCGAGCGGTGTCGACGCACCGCAGGTCGCGAGCCCGATGCGTTTCGCGGAGTCCCCGCTGCAAACGCAAACCGCGCCCCCGCTGCTGGGTCAGCACAGCGAAGACATCCTGTCCGAGCTGGGCTACGGCGCTACCGACATCGCAGCGCTGCGCGAAACCGGAGCGATCTGATGGCCGCGACGATGAAGCTGCACTGGTCGCCCAAGTCGCCCTATGTGCGCAAGGTGATGATCTGCGCGCACGAGCTCGGGCTGGTGTCGAAGCTCGAGCTGGTTCGCTCTGTCGCCGCGATGCTGAAGCCCAACCCGGCCATCATGGCGGACAACCCGCTGTCGAAGATCCCGACGCTGGTGCGCGAAGACGGCTCGACGCTGTTCGATTCGATCGTGATCTGCGAGTACCTGAACGACCTGGCCGGCGGAACCCTGTTCCCGCCGCAGGGCGAGGCACGCTGGCAGGCGCTACGCTGGCACGCTTTCGGCGATGGGCTGCTCGACGCGCTGATCCTCCGGCGCAATGAGCGCGAGCGCGAGCATTCGCTGACGGCGTTGATGGATGCCTTCGAACTCAAGGTTCGTGCCTCGCTCAAGCTGCTCGACGCGGAGGCCGATTCGCTCGGCCGCGCGCCGTTTTCCATCGGCCACGTGACTGTCGGCTGCGCGCTCGGATACCTCGACTACCGCTTTGACACGCTCGGTTGGCGCGAGTGCGCGCCGCAACTCGCGGATTGGTTCGCTGGCTTGCAGACCCGTCCCTCCTTTCATTCCACGGAGCCCATCGATGGTTGATCAACAGAAAACTTCTACTGCGAGTGGCGCGCTGCCGCCAAACAAGAGCGTCATCGTCATCGGCGCCGGCACCATGGGCAGCGGCATCGCCGAGGTGGCGGCTACCGCCGGCCATACGGTGTACCTGCGCGACGCCAACGATGTGGCGATTGAACGCGGCCTTGGCATGATCCGCGCAAGTCTGGACAAGCGGGTGACTCGGGGCAAGCTCGACAAGGCAACGCGCGACGCAGTGCTCGAACGCGTGCGACCCGAAATGCCCGATAGTGCGCTGGTCGGCGTCGGCCTCGTCATAGAAGTCATCTACGAGGACCTGGAAGCCAAGGTGGCCGCACTGTCGGCGCTCGAGCCTCAGTTGCCAGCCGACGCCATCGTGGCCACCAACACCTCCTCGTTCTCCGTCACGGCCCTTGCCGGCCGACTCAGGCGCCCCGAGCGGGTGGTTGGCATGCATTTCTTCAATCCGGCCACCGTGCTGCCGCTGGTCGAGGTGGTCAGCGGCCACGTCACCGCACCGGAGGTGGCGCAAGCCATCTTCGCGACAGCATTGGCCTGGGGAAAGACACCGGTTCACTGTCGCTCGACGCCTGGATTCATCGTCAACCGTGTTGCGCGGCCGTTCTACGGCGAGGCGCTGCGGCTCCTGCAGGAGCAGGCGGCCTCGCCAGCGACGATCGATGCGGTGATGCGCGAGGCCGGGGGGCTTTCGCATGGGGCCCTGCGAGTTGATGGACCTGATCGGCCACGACGTCAATTTCGCCGTCACGCGCTCGGTATACCAAGCCTTTTTCGACGACCCGCGCTACAAGCCGTCGCTGATGCAAAAGGACCTGGTGGATGCCGGCTGGCTCGGTCGCAAGTCCGGTCGCGGCTTCTTCGACTACCGCGACGGCGCAGCGCCCATAGCGCTCGATGAGCTGGCGACGCAAAAGGTGCCCGCAGTCGTCCGCATCGAGGGTGACCTCGGGCCTGCCCAGCCGCTCGTCGAATTGCTGGCGAAGCACCGGGGCATCCGCCTAGAGCGCAGCGACGGCGAAGGCCTGCTGCGGGTCGATGGTCTCGCGCTTGCGCTGACCGATGGCCGAACCGCGACCGAACGCGCCTTTGCGCTGGGGGAAGCGACGGTCCTGTTCGATCTCGCCCTTGACTACGCCACTTGCACCCGGATTGCCATTGCGCCGTCAGCGCGGGCGAGCGCCACCGATGTTTCCAAGGCCGCAGGCTTGTTCGGGGCGTTGGGAAAGCGCGTCTCGTTGCTGGCCGACGTCCCCGGCATGCTGGTGATGCGGACCGTGGCCATGCTGGTGAACGAGAGCGCGGAAGCCGTCTACCAGGGCATCGCCTCCGGCGACAGCGTCGACGCCGCAATGCGAATGGGCGTCAACTACCCGGTCGGCCCGATGGCCTGGGGACGCGCCATCGGCTTTGCGACTGTCTTGCGCACAGTTCGTAACCTCGGCGCCAGCTACGGCGAAGACCGCTATCGCGGCTCGGTGTGGCTGCAGCGCGAAGTGCAGGCCGCCTCATGAACGCCGAATCCGTTCGCCCCGTGGTGCGCAGCGAGCGCAGGGGCCGCGTCGGCATCGTGACCATCGATCGGCCGGAGCGTCGAAATGCCTTGAATCTGCAGGTCAAGAAGGACCTGGTCGAGCATTTGCAGGCACTGGCGAAGGACGATGGCGTGGCCGCCGTGGTGTTGACTGGCAGCGAAGGCTCTTTCGTGGCGGGCACCGACATTGGCGAAATGTCGACGATGCGGCCTGGCGACCATGTCCGGCTCGATACGGACCGCGTCTTCCATGTCGTGCGGCAACTCGCCAAGCCGGTGATCGCCGCGGTGGAAGGCTATGCGCTGGGCGGCGGCTGCGAACTGGCGCTGGCCTGCRACATCATCATCGCGGCCGAAGATGCGAAGTTCGGCCAGCCGGAGATTCGCGTCGGGATCATGCCCGGCGCCGGCGGCACGCAGCGGCTGCTGCGCGCGGCGGGCCGTTACAAGACGCTGCTTTGGAGCCTGACGGGCGACATGATCCCGGCAGGCGACGCCTACATGGCCAATGTGGTGAGCGAGCTGGTGCCAACGGGGCAGGCGCTGGAACGTGGCGTCGAACTGGCCGAGCAGATCGCCGGTATGCCGCCGCTGGCGGTGCAGGCGATCCGCGACGCGGTGCGGCTGGGAGGCGACGTTCCGATAGAAACCGCGCTCGCACTGGAGCGCCGCTACTTCGAGCGGCTGTTCGACAGCGAAGACCAGAAGGAAGGCATGCGTGCCTTCCTGGAAAAGCGCACGCCGCGGTATGAGGGGCGTTGACCATGAAAGAACAGTCCTTCACCTGCGTCGAAGGCGATAGCCTCGACACGGCGACCGCCTATCGCCTCCTGGTCGGCTGCGTGGCCCCGCGTCCGGTGGCGTGGATCACGACGATCGACGAACAAGGGCGGGTCAATGCGGCGCCGTTCAGTTCCTACAACTACGTGGCAACGAGTCCGCCGATGCTGGCGATCAACATCGCGACACGACCCGGTAGCGGCAACACCAAGGACACGGCGCGCAACATCGTGCGCGGCCGCGAGTTCGTGGTGAATGTGGCGATCGAGCACAACATGGAGCTCATGCATCGGAGCGCTCAGGAGTTCGCTCCTGATGTCAGCGAGGCCGAGGCGCTCGGGATTTCGCTGCTTGCGAGCCGGCACGTGCAGCCGCCGCGTATTGCGGTCTCTCCGGTGCAGATGGAATGCCGGCTGGACCAGGTCATCGTGCTGGGCCGCGGCATCAACACGCTCTACATCGGCGAGATCGTCGCCTTCCACCTGTCAGAAGAGGTCTACGACGGCACACGGGTCGACACCGTCCGCATGCGGCCCATCGCCCGTTTGGGCGRCCCCTTCTACGCAGGCCTGGGCGAGATTTTCCACCGTCCCATGCTGCAAAAGCCACCCGGCGGCGAAGGCTGGACGCCCGAGGGCGTCACAGACGAACCCAGCAAATCATGAATTAAAGGAACAAGATGTCCGCCTCCCGCCGCTTTATCCTCGTGCGCTCTTGCGTCGTTGTCGGTGCAGCGCTGTGCCTGCTGTCAGGCACCCACGCCGAGCCGCCCTACCCGTCTCGTCCGATCACGCTGATCCATCCCTACGCTGCCGGCGGCCCGGCCGACACATTGGCGCGTGGTATGGCGCATCAGCTCGGCACACGGCTGAAGCAGCCGGTCATCGTGGACAGCAAGGCGGGAGGCGCGGCAACCATCGGAACGGGGTTCGTCGCCCGCGCCAAGCCGGACGGCTACACCTTGCTGATCGGAACTTCCGCTGGCCACGTGGTGACGCCGCTGATGCAACGCATTCCATACGATGGAATCGCCGACTTCGCCTTCATTGCCGTCGTGGCGAGTCAACCCAACGTGCTTGTCGTGAACCCAGCGGTCGGCGTCGACAGTCTGCAGGGCCTCGTCGCGCTAGCCAAGAAAGAGCCAGGCAGGCTCAACTACGCGTCGGCCGGCACCGGTGGCGCCACGCACCTGGGCGCGGAATCGTTCCTGCAGCGAGCTCAGATCCGTATCACGCACGTCCCCTACGGCGGCGCGGCGCCGGCACTGAAGGATCTGCTGGGCGGCCAGGTCCAGGTGGGCATGCTGAATCTGGCGGCCACGCAAGCTTTCATCAAGGATGGGAAGCTCAAGGCCCTGGCTTACGGCGGCGCCAAGCGCTCACCTTTGCTGCCACAGGTTCCTACCATGGCCGAAGCCGGATTCGCAGGCGCCGAGTCGACGACTTGGTACACCCTTGCCGCGCCAAAGGGAACGCCAGGGGAGGTCGTCGAGGTCCTGCGCAAGGCCGTTGCCGACATCAATGCCGATCCGGCCTATCAGGCACTGCTCGCATCACTGGGCGCCGAGCGCATGGGGTTGTCGCCCGCCGAGACCACGGCCTTCGTGCAGCGTGACAAGGTGGCGATGACCAAGCTGCTCGGTTCGCTCGATCTGCTCGGAAAATAGGGAGCTATTCATATTGCAGTCTGTCTTGCCGCATCGAGGCAAGGCAGCTGCCAGTGAGGCAGCAGATGCGCTGAACTCCACCGCCTCGCCGATTCATTGTCATTCCGCGGTCGCACCGGATTTCTTGACGATCTCGGCCCACTTCGGGATCTCGCTGCGAATCAGCGTTCCGAAGGCCTCGGGGCTGCCGAAGGTGGGCTCGATGCCAAGCGTGGCCAACTGCTCGCGCAATGCCGGCGCTGCCATCGCGCGCCCCAGCGCGGCGTGGATCTTGGCGACCACATCCTTCGGCGTGCCGGCCGGCGCCAGCAGGCCGAGCCAGTTGGAGACCTCGTAGCCTCTGACGCCGGCTTCCGCCACGGTCGGCACCAGCGGCAGCGCCTGCAGCCGCCGGCTCGAAGTCACCGCGAGCGCGCGCACGCGGCCGGACTTGATGTGCTCCTCGTAGACGGTGTAGGAGTCGAAGGTCATATCGATGCGGCCAGCCAGCACGTCGGTCAACAGCGGCGCGCTGCCCTTGTACGGCACGTGCAGCATCTTGACGTCGGCCATGCTCTCGAACAGCGCGCCGGCCAGGTGGCTCGAGCTGCCGTTGCCGGCCGAGCCATAGGTCAACGCGCCGGGTCTGGCTTTGGCCTGGGCGACAAGTTCGGCGATGTTCCTGGCGCTCACCTGCGGCCCGACCACCAGCACGCGCGGCGTCAGGTGCGTCACGCTGATCGGCGCGAAGTCCTTCAGCGGGTCGTAGCGCAGCCTGGGATAGAGGGCCGGGTTGATCGCCTGCGTGCCCATGGTCGCAAAGAACAGCGTGTAGCCGTCCGGCGCCGCATGGGCGGCGGCCTCGGCCGCCGTGGTGCCGCCAGCACCGCCGCGGTTGTCGACGATCACCTGCGTGCCGAGTTCGGTGCCAAGGCGCTGCGCCATGCCGCGCGCCATCACGTCGGTGGCGCCGCCGGCCGGGAAGGGCACGATCAGGCGGACCGGCTTGTCGGGATAGGCTGCTGCGAACGAGGGTGAGGCCGCGAAAGCCAGCACCATCGCGAACAGCAGCGCGCGACGGTCCCTGCGATTATTCGCAGCGGAAGTTGGTTGCGTCATTGATGTCTCCCGCGCCCTTGTAGCGCGCCTGTTGCGGGTGCGGTCACAGCGGACGGCTGCGGGCACCGACATTGAAGTACCCGGGGTTGCTGGCCTTGGCAAGGACACTGTCGGGTGCCGTGCCCGCCTCGACCCATTGCACCAGCTGCGGCAGCATGTCGAAGCTGTCGGTGGCGGGACCGCCGCGGCAATGGTTCATGCCGGGCACCACGTACATCCGTGCGAAGTCCTGCGGACTGCCGCCCATCTGCCTGGCGACACCTTCATACCAACGCAGCGTGTCGTTCAGCGATACCGACGAGTCCGCGCCACCGTGGTAGACCATGAGCTTGCCGCCGCGTCTCTTGAAGGGCGACAGATCCGTGGCGTCCGTGAAGTACATCGACGCCGAAGACGGCGAGTAGGCCGGCTTGACGCCAGGCGCCGAGGTGCCGTAAATCTTGGCGGGATCCGTGTCGAAGTTGTAGGCCAGCGAGAAGGGCAAGGCATCGCTGTCGGCAAACGGAACCTTCGGCGCCGAGGTGTAGAGCACCGATATGGCGGAAACGAATGAGAGCTTGATGGCGTTGTTCACCGTTGCGCTCGATGATCCGAGCCACCACGAGCGCCATGCCTGGCTGTAGCTCTTGTCCGTGGTCGAGACACCGCCCATGCCCGGATCCCACGGCCAGTCTGAGTAAAGTTGGCGGCCCTTTGAATCGACGGCACCGGCATATGCTGTCTCCAGTGTCTTGATCTGGTCCGCCGACAGGCAGCTGTCCCCCTTGGCGCCCGGGCACTGCGCTGTCAGCAACTGGGCATGCACCCGTGGCGCGGTGCACGCGGGCAGGTTGTCGACGATGCCATCCGACAAGCCATCGAGCGCGTCGCACGCCTTGAGCACTGCATTGCGCACCAACAGCAAGTCGGAGTCGCTGAAGCTCTGGCCAATGGCCGGCTGACCGTCAGGAAGCGACTTGCCCAGGCGCTTGGCCAGTCCAGCGAACAGTTGGGTCGTGTGGATGCCGGCCAGCGGGCCCAATGGCAGGTGCAAGGTCGGATCGCCGGCAATGATGCCGTCGTAGTGCTCGGGGTAGCGCTGCGACATCAGCAAGGCCTCGCGCCCACCTTCCGAGCAGCCCTGGAAATAGGCGTAGCGCTGCGGCTGCCCGTAGTAGGCCCGCGTGAGCAGCTTCCCCACGCGCGTGACCTGGTCGTAGGACTCGTAGGCGAAGGCAATGCGCGCCTGCGGGTCGAGCCCGAACGCGGCAGTGCCGCCGGCATCGGGACGGCTATTGAGCGTGTTGTCGTGGCCGGCGTCGGTCCCAATGGTCGCGAAGCCCTGGGCCATCACGGCGACGGGGTCGACCAGCACGCCGTTGGTACCGCCGCCACCGCCCATGTAGAAGCGCTGGTTCCAGGCTTGCGGCAGACGCAAGCGGAGCCGCGTGGCGTAGCGCTGGCCGTCGACGCCGACTCGGGAGTCGATGTCGCCGTCGATGCGGCAATGCGCCGGCTGTGTCGGCGTCGCCGTCTCGAACATCGCGGCCAGGATGCGCGTATTGGGTGGCAGGGCGACGGCGGTGGCCAACGCGCCGCACGCTTGCGGCGTGTTCAATGCCGCGCCATTGGCGATGACGTCGTTCCGGTAACTGCAGGCGCCAAGGCCAAGTGTCGCCACAATCGCAATGGCCAGAGCCGGCTGATTGGCTCTTGCTGGGCGATCCATCGCGGCGAGCGGATTCATCGGTACAGGCGCTCCGGATTGGCGCGAAGCACCTGGCCTGCAATGGCCTCGTTGCCGGCCCAATCCCTGAACATCGAGAGCAGTTGCGCAGCGTCGGGCGTGGGCGTCACCCGCAGGTGCGGCCAGTCGCTGCCCCACACCAATCGCTCGGGGTTGGTTTCGATCATCCTCTGCTGAAAGGCCCGCCCGGCTTGCCAGTCAGGTGCGTCGAGGAGGTTGCGATAGGCACAAAGCTTGACCCAGACCTTGCCCGACGCGAGTAGTTTGAGCAGCGTCCGAAACTCCGGTTCGTCCGTTCCGGCGTTCACGTCGAAGCCGCCCATGTGGTCGATCACGATCGGCACGGGCAGCGCCAGCAATTGGGGGGCAATCGCGGGCAGTGCCTTGCAGTCGGTCCATAGCTCTGCATGCAGGCCGGCATCTGCGAGCGCGGGCGCGAGCGCCTGCAGGTCATCGAAAGATGCGCTGCCAGCGAAGTTGGTGCCTGGGCCGCTTCGATGACTGAAACGTGCGCCTCGCACGCCGTGATCACGCAGGCCATGCAGCGCCAGCTTGTCGCCTGGTTGCACCACGACCACGCCGCGCAAGGAGGGCCGTGCCGCCAATGCGTTCAGCAGCAGTGTGTGGTCCTTGCCATATGCGCTTGGATGCACCAGCACGCCGTGGGCGAGACCAAGTCGTGCGAGCAGCGCCAGATAGGTCGACTCGCTGGCTTCTGGCGGCGTGTAGTTGCGCTCGGCCGCCAACGGAAATTGGTCGTAGGGACCGAATAGGTGGGCGTGGCAATCCCAGCCCGCGGCTGCAGCGGCGGACTCGCTCATTGCAGGTCTGCCCTTTGTGGGAGCTGGAAGGCCGGTGCGATGCCATCAGGCAGTGGAATCTCGTGGCAGTTGAGCGTCATTGCGACCATCGTGTAGTAGCCGATCAGAGCAGTCAGTTCGACCACCGTGCGTTCTCCGAAGCGCCCAAGCGCCGTGGCGTAGGTCGCATCGGAAACCGAGTTGTGCCGGTTGAGTTCGACCGCGTAGTGGTAGACGGCAGCGTCGTCCGCCGAAAGGCCGGGCGGCTCGGTCTGGGCGAGTAGCGCTTCGATGATCGGCTGTTCGATGCCGGCCTTCTCGGCTTCGGCGCGATGCGCATACCACTCGAAAGGCGAGTTGCAGGCGCGACCGGTGACCAGGATCGCGATTTCCGACTGCCGCGGCGTCAACGTCGTGCCGTAGCGCAGCAGGGCGCCGATCGCCTGCCATTTGTCCGCGAGCTCCGGGTTGTGGAGCGCGGCCCGAAGCGGACCCTGAATGCGCCCGCGCGGACCGGAAATGATCTTGTCGTAGACGGCGCGCTGCTCGGGATTCATGGTCTCCGGCGCGGGCAGGGAAATTCTTGGCATGAACGTGTCTCCTGTGGTCGATCGTTGCCAACGAGCTTAGGCGACCGGGGCAATGCAAGCATCCGTGCGCGACGCAACGCTGCTATGCGTGGGCGCGCAAGACGAGGCTACGCGGGACCGCCGGAGTGCCACATCCCGCTGCGCGCGCTGTCTTCCACGACGCCGACGATTTCCGCGGCGACGGCAGATACCGTCCGTCCGGGCCCCTTGGTGCGCGCCAGGGCCATGGAGACGATGCGCTGCAGTGCCGGCGAAACGATCTTGGCCGCTTGCAGACGCCCTTCCTGCAATTCCGCCCACACCGCGTGGATGGGTAACACGGTGTAGAGCCGAGCTTCGGCGACTGTCGTTCGCATCAGCGGAAGCGAATCGGCTTCGATGGCCGGCGCCAGCGTGATGTGCTCCTGCCGGGCCATCGCGTCCAGCGCCGTGCGCAGCCCATTCGGCGCGCTCGGCAGGATGAAAGGCAACTCGTGCAGGGCAGAAAAGGCAACTTCGGGTGCAGCAGTCAATCGGTCACCCGCGGGGCCGATCAGGTAGCTGTCGACGGTGGCAAGCGCCTGCTCCTGCTCGTAATGCGCATTGCCGTATCGATAGAGAATGGCTATGTCGACGCGCGCGTCGGACAGCCATTCCTCTACCTGACCACTCGAGCCTTCRAGGATCTTGAGCTGGATTCCCGGATGGCGTTCGCGCAACTGTTTGAACAGGCGGCCGACGATTGGATTGGTAATCGAGGGCAGCGATCCGATGGTGACTCGGCCAGAGGGCTCGCGCGCCTCGCCATGGATTTCCAGCTCCAGCTGCTCCGCATCCGAAAGAAGGGCCTTTACAAGCGGAAAGATGCGCTGGCCGACATCGGACAGTGCCACGCCGCGGCCTGTGCGATTGAAAAGCCGCGCCTTGCATTCCCGCTCCAGCGCATTCAGATGGCGGCTCAGCAGGGATTGATTGCTGTCCAGAAACAGGGCTGCTCGTGTCAGGCTGCCCAGTTCTGCAATGGCCAGGAATGCCCGCCACTTCTGCAGGTCAGACGTGATGTCGAGCTGGATTTGAGTGGCTTTGCCAGATTGCATCGGACTTCGCTCGCATCGTTGTAAGCGTGCCATTGTCCAGCTTGTGAACGGCACTCAAATGCCGGGTTTCCCTCACCCCCGTCACCCACTTCGCTGGATTTAGGCCGCCACTTTGAGTTGCGGCACGGCGCTCGCGCGATTTCGGTTGTGGTGGCCGATCGCCACGACGGTGACGGCGCCCACGATCATTAGGGCAGCCAGGTAGTACTGTCCTGCGGCGAGGGTTTTGGTGTGCTCGTTCAACCACCCCACGATGACGGGACTGATGAGACTCCCCACGCCGGCCAGCGTACTGATCAGCGCAATGCCACCCGGCGCGGCTTTGGCGCTCAGGTAGAGGGCCGGCATGGACCAGAACGGACCCATGGCCGCGAAGGTTCCCGCGGCAGTCGCGATGAGTGCGACCAGCGACAAGGTCGGATTGCTCGATACGAGCGGCAAGAGCAACCAACCCAGCGCCGATGCCATCGCGCAGGCGGCGGCGTGCCAGCGGCGCTCATCGCGCGCGTCGGAGCGGCGGGCCACCCATTGCTGCGCAACCACACCCACGACGTATGGCGCCATGGCCATCAGGCCAATGGTCCAGGTGCTCGTGACGCCGGAGCGTTGAATGATCGTGGGCAGCCAGAAGGAGATGTTCGATGCGCTGGCCAGCAACGCGACGCCCATGCCGACGAGCAGGTAGAAGCGCGGCGAGCGCAACGCATCCATGAATGAATGGTGTCCACCACCACTCCTGGACCGGTCCGCCTCTAGGTCGGCTTCGATCAGGTTACGCTCCCGAACACTGAGCCATGGTGCAGAAGCCGGTGTGTCCTTCAGGAAGAAGAACACAACGATGGCGAAGAGCAGCGCCGGTGCACCCTCGATGAGGAACAGYCACTGCCATCCCTTGAGTCCGTGCCAGCCGTCCATGCTGTGCATGATCATCCCGGACAACGGTCCACTGATGACACCCGATAGCGGAATCGCTGCCATGAACACCGCCGTGAAACTTGCCCGCCTCGCCGCCGGTACCCAATAGGTCAGGTAAAGCAACACGCCGGGGAAAAGCCCGGCTTCCGCGGCCCCGAGCAGGCAGCGCGCGAAATAGTAAGAGTTGGGGCTCGTCATGATCGCCAGCAGGACGGAGCAGACGGCCCACAGCAGCATGATGCGCAGCAGCGTCTTCCTGAAGCCGATCTTCGCCAACATGAGATTGCTGGGGATCTCGAAGATCATGTAGCCCGCGTAGAACACGCCCGCGCCGATACCGAAAACCGTGTCGGAAAAGTTGAGATCCCGCATGAACCCCAGCTTGGCGAAGCCGACGTTGGAGCGGTCGATGTAGGCAATGATGTAGACGATCACCAGCATCGGAAGAAGGCGCAGAAGCACCTTCCTGTAGACCGCGTCGGCGTATGTTTTCTGGGGCTGCGGCGCCGCTAAGTCCGCGATGGCCGATGATCGACGCACGGGCGCCTGTTGGCTATTCATTTGTGTCTCCAGCGCTATGTTTCGGTCAACGCGACCGTCGCGTGGCACATCGAACGGCTTATGGCCTGACCTTCAGCGTGACGCCAGTTGGCTCAAATGAATTCTGGCGACTTAACCGCCGTGGGCCATCGCGCGATGCGCATAGCTGCTATGGGCGAGGCGCGCTTCTCAACGGTGGTCAAGAAGAAAGTAGGATGCGTTGCTCAAAGTTGTTGCCAGTCCTGCGTCGATTCGAGCAGAACAGGTCCAAGCGCCTGCATGCGTTCGAAACTTGGGCGGCGCGGCGCTCGTCGGCCCAGCGCAGGTTGGAGGGCCCTCGGCGCGCCAGCAGACGTCGAGGGCGGTGTTTCGCCACTTCCAAAGGCCGCTTTGCCTGCATACCTACCGTTGGCCGCTCGGTGACGACGGACAGCTAAGGGCCCTACCCTGCCTTTCGCCAGCGCATCCCGTACAGCGGGTATGCAGCGTTTGCGGTCCTTCCCTGCCGCAGGTTGAATTCACGCTGTGAGGCCGACTCCGGTCGCTCAACAGCGATGGCCACCCGGAATCAAGTGTCCGCTCTCAAGGCATTGCTGTCATAGCTCCCTGCGTGCCCTCTGGCGACCGCGCCCTCGAAGTATCGAACGTCCGCTCTGTTCGCCATCGAATTGGGAGTTCGGGCCCGTTGCAGCCGTCCATCCCCGATCGACGAACGGCAGGTATGCGAGCGATAGCGGCCAAGGCCAGCGACACTGCGAACCGCATCTGCACAGACATCAGGGGCGCTTGGCCCCCACGAGGACGAACAGCATGGTCGCCGGCTTGTCGCTCTTGTTGCGCCAGGCGTGGCGCGTGCCATTCTGGATGACCACGTCGAGTGGCGCCAGTTTCTTCGTGACTCCATCGTCGAGCTCAAGGTGTAGTTCCCCCTCGATCAGCACACCGTAGTCCACGGAGTCGGTGGTGTGCATGCCAGGATGTTCAATCTCGAACTTCTCAGCCAAACCGGGCAGCACCCGCATGTACTCGCCACCTGCGGCGGCCGGATCGAAGTCGGGGCTCATCATCACGGCGTCGGGCGGGAAAGTGATGAACATCAAGTTCGTGCCGCCCGGCGGGGGAGCCCAGGAACGGGCGGTAAGGGCGGGATCGCCCTCGACCGCGCTCACTGAAGCGTTGGGAGCTGTCTCCCACAACAGGGAAGTGACGAAACCTGGAACATGCTCGAACTCGGTGGTACGCGGTGCAGCCGCGTCCGATACGAAGACGGCGCTTCCTTTCAGGTCGTGGCCGGTGACGATGCGTCTGATGTGCATGGTGTTCTCCTTGTTGCCGCTCAATGCATGATCACCACGTTGGTGAATCCGCCGCTGCGCTGGTCGATCGCGTCCAGCGCTTCGTTGACACGCTCAAGCGGAAAGCGCTCGTGCTCGAACACCCCGAGGTTCAGCGTGCCCGCGTGGGCCATCGCCGCCATGTCCTGCCCTTCCGCGGTCGTGAACCACAGCGAGCCGATGTAGGACTTCTGCAGGCACATCAGGGGGAATGGCTCCAGCGGTATGGGATCGGCAACGCCGCCGATGTTGATCGCCTTCCCACCGCGACGCAGTGCGTTGAACGAGTCGAGCACCGTCGCCACCGAGGCGTTGGGCCCCAGCGCTTCGATGAGCGCATCGACACCAAAGCCCCCGGTCGCTTCCATCACGATTTCTGAAGTCGGCCGCGATCCGAGTGCGATCGGGACGATGCGCTGCGGGTCCAGTTGCTGCAGCTTTTCAAGCAGCGTGGTGTTGCGCCCCGTCGCGAAGATCCTGGCGGCGCCCATGGCCAGCGCAAGGATGACTGCGCCCAACCCCAGCGTGCCCGTCGCGCCGTCAATGAGCACCGTCTGACCTGGAGAGAACTGTGCCTTGCGCAGTGCCGAGTAGGCGGTGCCCAGATAGCCGAAGCGAGCGCCTTGCTCGAAGCTGATGCTGTCGGGCAGCTTTACCAGGTTGGCCGCGGGTGCCGTCAGATACTGGCCGAAGCCCCCGTATGGATAGTCCTCGAAGAGCTGCTGCGAGCCAGGCCCAAAGCCGAAGTAGCCCTGGAACGTGTAGGCGGTGCAGTTGATGTGATCGCCGCGCCGGCACGCGAGGCAGCTTCCGCACGACAGCCCCGGATTCACGTACACGCGGTCGCCGGGCTTGATGTCCGCGCGGACCTGGCTGCCCACCTGCGCGACCACCCCGGCCGAGTCGAGGCCGTAGATCGCGGGCAACGCGGGCAGCGGCAGGAAGGGAAACCACTTTGGATAGCTCGTCACCACATTGCGCAGGTTCGGCACCACGCCGGCGGCCTTCACTTCGACAAGCACGTCGGTGGGCCGGACATCGGGTACCGGGATCGTGTCAACCTGGAATGGTTTACCGATCTTGTGCAGACGCGCAGCATTCATCATCTTGGTCATGGTTATCTCCGTTGAACTGAGGGAAAAATGACCGGACTGCTACGCCCGGCCGGGGGGATCGCTTGACGAGCGTCAGTCGCTCTTTTCGATTCGCGCAGACCTACGGACGCGGCTGTCCAATCGCCACGCATCAAGCGAGGCGGTCAAGGAAGGATCAGCGCCCGGGTTGGCTCAGCGCGCCAGGAAGTCCAGCACCATGCGGTTGAACTTGTCGGCGTGCTCCCACTGCGCCCAGTGGCCGCAGCGGCTGAAGACGTGCAGGTCGGCCTTCTGCAGACCTGTCACCAGCCGCAGGCCGATGTCCAGCGGAACGAAGCGGTCGTCGCGCCCCCAGACCACCAACGTTGGAGACGCAATCTCGCCAAGCCGGTGCCCCACATCGGGGAACTGCTTAGGGTTCGCTTCGGCGCTCTTGACGAAGTTTTCGAGGTGATCGCGACGGCTGAGCATGTTGTCCAGGCGCGCCTGGAAGAGCTCTTCTGTGAGGCTGCTCGTGTCGTAGACGAACACGTTCATCATGCGCTTGAGGTTCTCGATCGTGGGATCGCGGTACAGAGCGCCAATCAGCTTGATGCCCTCGGTGGGCATCGGCACGAACGGGCTGAGTCCGCCGGTGCCGCCACCCATCAGCACCAGCTTGCCCACGCGCTCGGGGTTGGCCAACGCGAAGGCCACCGCGCTGTGTCCACCCATCGAGTTKCCGACGATGTGAACCTTGTCGAGGCCAATGGCGTCCATCAAGCCCTTGAGGGCGCGTGCGTTGAGGTCGGAACGCGAGCCGGTGCTGACCACCGGATCGCTCTTGCTCCAGCCCGGGCAGTCCATCAGCACCACGCGGTAGCCGGCGGCCACAAACGGCTCGACATTGCGGTTGAAGTTGGCCCAGCCGCTGGCGCCTGGGCCCGAGCCGTGGAGCATCACAACCGTCTCGGCGCCGCTACCGGCGTCGTTGTAGTGCAGTTGCAGGTCGAGGTCGCCTTCCTTGATGCGGACGAAGCGGCTTGTGTCGGATTCGGTGATGCGCGCGGTGTTGGTGGACATGTCTTGATCTCAGATGTGTAGATTGGAAGAAAGGGCCTCAGGCGGCTTCGCTCATGGTGGGTGGCTGGTGAACGCGCTCGTGCTCGATGCCCTTCAACAGGTCAAGGGCCACGTCAACAATCATGTCTTCCTGGCCACCGACCATGCGGCGTTTACCCAGCTCGACCAGGATGTCCACCGTCTTCAGGCCGTACTTGCTGGCGGCCACCTCTGAATGGCGCAGGAAGCTCGAATACACGCCGGCATAGCCGAGCGCCAAGGTCTCGCGATCCACGCGCACCGGGCGGTCTTGCAAGGGGCGGACGATGTCGTCGGCCGCGTCCATCAGTTTGTAGAGGTCGGTGCCGTGGTTCCAGCCCATGCGCGCGGCCGCTGCGATGAAAACCTCCAGCGGGGCGTTGCCCGCACCGGCGCCCATACCCGCCAGGCTCGCGTCAACGCGGTCGCAGCCTTCTTCCACCGCGACGATGCTGTTGGCCACGCCCAGGCTCAGGTTGTGATGCGCATGCATGCCCGTTTGCGTTTCGGGTTTGAGCACGTCCTTGAATGCACGGAAGCGATCTCGCACTTCGTTCATGCTCAGCGCACCGCCTGAATCCACCACATAGCAGCAGGTCGCGCCGTAGCTTTCCATCAGCTTGGCCTGCTCCGCCAGCGCTTCCGGCGTGGTCATGTGGCTCATCATCAGGAAGCCCACGGCTTCCATGCCGAGATGGCGCGCGTACTCGATGTGCTGCCTCGAAACGTCGGCCTCGGTGCAATGTGTAGCCACGCGCACGATTCGGGCGCCCGCTTCGTAGGCGGCCTTGAGGTCGTGAACTGTTCCGATGCCAGGCAACAGCAACGTTGCAATCTTCGCGTGCTTGACCACGCTGGCGACCGCCTCGGTCCACTCGACATCGGTGTGGGCGCCGAAGCCGTAGTTGAAACTGCCGCCTTGCAGGCCGTCACCATGCGCGACTTCGATGGAATCGACCTTGGCTTCGTCGAGCGCCTTGGCTATCTGCTTGGCCTGTTCCACGCTGTATTGATGGCGGATGGCGTGGCTGCCGTCACGCAGGGTCACATCGGAGATGTAGATTTTCTTTTCGGGGTGGTGGGTCATCAATGTCTCCTTCAGGCTGGCACGGGGGCGAGCATCCGCTCGGCCATGGATTCGGCGGTGCGCAACGCGGCGCTGGTCATGATGTCGAGGTTGCCGGCGTAAGCAGGCAGGTAGTGGGCGGCGCCCTCCACCTCCAGGAAGATGGAGGTTTTCAGGCCGTGCATGCGGGCACCCACGCCTGGGATGCGGATCGGGCGTTCGGCCTCGATTCGGTCGAACTGCACTCTCTGCTTGACGCGATAGCCCTGCACATAAGCCTGGACATCAGCGGCCATGCGTTCGACCGACGCGGCGATTTCGTCCTCATCGGCGAAGTCGCTCAGTGTGTAGACGGTGTCGCGCATCATCAGCGGCGGCTCGGCCGGATTCAGCACGATGATGGCTTTGCCCTTGGCAGCGCCGCCGACCACTTCGATGGCCTTGGAAGTGGTCTCGGTGAACTCGTCGATGTTGGCGCGGGTGCCGGGACCGGCGCTCTTGCTCGAGATGCTGGCGACGATTTCGCCATAGTGAACCTTCGTCACACGGGAGACGGCAGCGACCATTGGGATGGTGGCCTGTCCACCGCAGGTGACCATGTTGACGTTGGGCGCGTCCAAATGCGCCTGGCCATTGACCACTGGAATGCAATAGGGACCGATTGCCGCGGGCGTGAGGTCCACGAGGCGGATCTCCGGCTTGAGGCTTCGCAGGAAGGCGTCGTTCCTGACGTGCGCGCCGGCCGAGGTGGCGTCGAAGACGATGTCGATGTCATCGAATACGGGCAGGCGCGAGAGACCTTCCACGCCTTCGTGGGTGGTGGCCACGCCCATGCGCGCAGCACGTGCCAAGCCGTCAGATGCGGCATCGATGCYGACCATCGCCCCCATTTCGATGTGCCGGCCATGGCGCAGGATCTTGATCATCAAGTCTGTGCCAATGTTGCCGCTTCCGATGATGGCGGCCTTCAGTTTGCGGGTCATGAATGTTCCTTATTGGGTGTAGCGATTGCTGCATTGAATGCGGTGGGATGGCTCATGCTGCGAAGAAGCGCGCGCGAACGCTGCCCACTCCGTCAATACGTGCCTCGAAGTGGTCGCCAGCCAGGACGGGCACCATCGGTCCCAACGCGCCCGTGAGGACGAGGTCGCCCGCGCGCAGCGGTTGGCCAAGCGAAGCCAACTTGCGTGCCAGCCAGACGGCGGCATTGAGGGGATGGCCCAAACACGCCGCACCGCTGCCGCTTGACACGGTCGCGTCGCCGCGCAACATCGTCATGCCGCACAACTTGAGGTCCAGGCCGTTGAGCTTGGTGGGTACGCCGCCCAGTGCGACCAGACCGCTGGAAGCGTTGTCCGCGACCGTGTCGGCAAACCGGATGTTCCAGTTGGCGATTCGGCTGCCCACGATCTCAATGGCCGGCAGGACGTAGGCCGTAGCGCCGATCAGTTCCACCAGCGTGGTGTCGGCTGCCAGCAAGTCACGCTCGAGTACCAGCGCGACTTCGGCCTCGACTTTGGGCTGCAGCGTGCGCGAGAGCGGTATTTCTTCATCGTCGCCATAGAGTATGTCGGCGAACAAGGTGCCGAAGTCGGGCTGATCGACACCAAGCTGACGCTGCACGGCAGGCGATGTGAGGCCGATCTTGCGGCCCACCACTCGTCGGCCCTGCGCAACGGCATGCGCGACGTTGGCCTGCTGGATGGCGTAGGCGAGGCTGCCGTCCGGGTCGGTGCCGAGTTCGTCGCGCAACGGGGCGATCGGCTCTCGTTGAGACTCGGCCATGCGCAAGCGCTCGGCCCACTGTTCGATGCGGGGGTCCATTTGGTTTTCCTGTTCAGTTGGGTTGCTTCAGCAACATGAGGCCGAAGCCGGCGATGTATTCGGGGATGGCCTGGTAGTGGCGCAAGGCGCAGGTCAGCGGACGGTCCACGGCGAGGGCGCTGCGCGCGACGAGCCAGCTCTTGGACTCATGAGCCGACAGGCCGCCCTCCTTTTCGATGCTGTCCTCGCTCATCGCGCACAGCGCATCGAGGCCTGCGGCGCCATCGACCAGACCGTCCATCCATCGGCGGTCCCAGTCCGGGTTGATGGGCTTCATGGCGCTGTCGCCCGCTGCCAGCGCGAGGCCAGCGGCCATCACACGTTGTGTCTTGGCCTCGCGCTCCTCTGGCGTCGGCTCGCTCCGGCGGGTGATGCGTTCGCGAACGGCCGCGTCCGGATGCGAGAGCGTGGGGACCGGCGGCTCGTGTGAGAGGCCGCCGGAGCCAATCAGCAGGGTGCGCCGCGGCTCCTTGTCGAGGAAGCGGCCGATCGCCTGCCCCAGCGCGCGGCAGCGGCGCAAGCGCGGGATTCCTGGCTGGGCTACCGCGTTAAGAAAGATCGGCAGTACAGGGGGTGTATCCAGGCCACCCCACAGAAGCTGCAGCGACTGTGCAAAGCCATGATCGACCTGCATACGGCGCGAGACGGCGAGGTCGAAGTCCTCATCCATCAATCGCGTGGCCAGTGCCACCGCCGCGTCGGCATCCACATTGAGGTCACCAGCCGGCGTCAAGTAGTCACCCACCGAGCGCGCCTGCGTGCCAATGCAGAACGGCGGCATCAGCTCGTTGAAGAAGCCGTTGTAGTGATCCGGCGCCACGAGCACGACGAGTTCCGGTGCGAATGCCAAGACCTGATCGCGGGCGCTGGCGATGGCGGCGTTCAGTGCTTGCTCCACCGCCGGCGCGACGGGGTTGAGCCCCATCAGCGGCGAGTGCGAGATGCCCAGGAAAGCGCGTTCCATCACGCTGCCTCCAACACCCGCGACTTCTGATCCAGCAGCGAAGCCAGGGCCTGCTCAAGTTCCTCACGGGCTTGCGTGGAATCGGCCACGCCAGCATGCTGGCGCCAAGCCACGACACCGTCGGGTCGCACCAGCAGGGCACCCGCTTCCTCGATTTCACGCACCGCGTGCCAACTGCAGTAGACGTCCTGGGCCGCCGGCCCCCCGATCACGACGGTTCGGAGGAACGGCAAATCCATTTCCTTCGCAGCGTCCGCCCAGGCTTGGCCAGCGATTCCGGTCACCAGGGAAACCTTCCCCTTGCCCACCAGATCGAGCGTGGACACGCGACGGCCGTCCTGTCCCACCAGCCAGGCGTGTGGCAGCTTGGCACCGGGGCGCGTCGTGGGTTGGACGTGAAGCTGCGGGTCGCGCTTCCACACCTCCTCGCTTGCGTCGGGCTCCGGAATGACGGCCTCGGACACGCAGCGCTGGTTGAGTTCGACGCCCTGGGCATTGAACTCGTAGTTCTTCAGCTTCAATGCCTCGGCCAAAGCCTCGTAGTTCTTCAGCTTCAATGCCTCGGCCAAAGC
>NZ_JBFUIU010000064.1:0-21793 GCF_056401695.1 Variovorax sp. P4_D9 | reverse complement strand
GCAACAACGCCGGCCAACTGCTCGAGCTCGACGCCATCCTGGCCGTGACGCTGGGCGGCACGGCGCTGACCGGCGGCCGCTTCAGCCTCGTCGGCAGCGTGATCGGCGCGCTGATCATCCAGACTCTGACCTACGCGATCTATTCGCTCGGCGTGCCGCCCGAGATCAACCTGGTGGTCAAGGCGGTCGTGGTGTTCGCGGTGATGCTGCTGCAGTCGGCCGAGTTCCGTGCCAGCCTGCGGCAGCTGGCGATGCGGCCGGCGCGCGGGGGATGACGCGATGAGCGCCGTGGTGTCGAACAGGTCCGAGCCGGCCGCGGCGCCGGCAGAGCGCAAGCCACCGGCAGGCGCACGGCTCAATCCCAAGTACCTCCCGCTGACTGCGACCATCTCGCTGTTCATGCTGATGGCGACCCTCGGCTCGGTCTTCTACGACGGCTTCTTTTCGCCGCAGGTGTTCCTGAACCTGCTGATCGACAACGCCTTCGTCTGCATCGTCGCGGTCGGCATGACCTTCGTGATCCTGTCGGGCGGCATCGACCTGTCGGTCGGCTCGGTGATTGCGCTGACCACCATGGTCTCGGCCTCTCTGGTCGAGAAGCATGGCTGGAGCCCGGCGGTGGTGATCCCGCTGGTGCTGGCGATGGGCACGCTCTTCGGCGCCTTCATGGGCGTCTTGATCGAGCGCTTCCGCCTGCAGCCCTTCGTCGTCACGCTGGCCGGCATGTTCCTGGCGCGCGGCCTCTGCTACCTGATCAGCATCGACTCGATCAGCATCACCAACGAGTTCTATGCCAAGGTCTCGCAGTGGCGGCTGCCGGTGTGGGGCGATGCGTCGATTTCAGTGTCGGCCCTGATCGCGCTGGCGGTGGTGGCGCTGGCGGTGTTCGTCGCCCACTTCACGCCCTTCGGCCGCGCCGTGTATGCCATCGGCGGTAGCGAGCAGTCGGCGCTGCTGATGGGCCTGCCGGTGCGCTCCACGGTGATCGGCGTCTACACGCTGTCGGGCTTCTGCTCGGCATTGGGCGGCGTGGTCTTCACCTTTTACATGCTGTCGGGCTACGGCCTGCACGCGGTCGGCCTCGAGCTCGACGCCATCGCCGCGGTGGTGATCGGCGGCACGCTGCTCACGGGCGGTGTCGGCTACGTGGTGGGCACGCTGTTCGGCGTGCTCATGCTGGGCATCATCCAGACCCTGATCTCCTTCGACGGCACGCTGAGCTCGTGGTGGACCCGGATCGTGGTCGGCGTGCTGCTGTTCGTCTTCTGCCTTCTGCAGCGCCTGTTCACCGCGCGCGGCACGGCGTCGCACTGAGGCCAACCCCATCGCGCGCGGGCGCGACTCAATCCTTCCAGAACGGCCGCAGCTCGGCCACCTTGGCGAGCGCCTTGCCACATTGCGCGGCGCTGGCGGGCTGGTTCGCCGCCAGCCAGCCGACTGCGAACCAGGCGGCGCCATCGGTCGCGGCCTGCGCGCGGTAGGCGGCCATCGCGATCGCGGCGTCGTTGTATGCGCCGAGCGCGTCCTGCGCCGGCTCCAATTGCGCCAGAAAACGCTCGGCGGCGCGCCGGCCGAACAGCGGCGCCACGAACTCGCCCAGGTAGCGCAGCCGCTTGAGGCGCTTGCGGACGCGATGCTGCTGCGTCGGCTCGAGTCTTTCGAAGCGCTTGCCGTCGCGCAGCACTTGCCGATGCAGCTTCGAGAGCCGGGCCCGGATCGCCTTGCGGGCCGGGCTGGAGGGGTGCTCGGGTCCGGCCTCGGGGCCGCCCTCGGGCAGYGCGTTGGCAATCAGGCGCATCAGCACCGCCTGGAAGGCAGCCGCACGCACCGCGGATTCTGCCGACGGGATGTCGTCCGCGGCTTCGTTGATGTCGAGCGGCGGTGCACCGTGGGCCAGGAGCTGCGGCTGCACGCTGCGCAGCCTATGGTCGCGATCACGTTGCCGGCCCAGCGCGCGGAAAGCCTCGGCCAGCGCCGGCTCCCATGCCGGGTCGATGGCCGGCGCGAAGGCCGCCATTTCGCGCAGGGCGGTGCGAAGGCGCCGGATGCCGACGCGAAGCTGATGCACGTGCTCGGGATCGGGACTGCCTGCGGCGACCTCGCTGGCGTTCGGAAGGATCTGCGCCAGGCAGCTGTCGAGTACCGCGCGAAAGACCTGAGGCCCGCTGTCGCCGGCCTTCAGCCGCGGCGCCGCTGCCTTGATCGGCGGGCCGTGCACCACGCCGCGCGCCAGCCGCTCGCCACGCTCCGACTTGGACACGGTGTCGAGCCAGAGTCCGTAGCGGGCGCGCCAGCGGCCGGCGAGCTCGAGCAGTGACGACGGACTGCCGTGCTTGAGTTCGATCTCGAGTTCGCGCAGCGGCTGCGTGCGCTCTCCGGCGCGAACGGTGCCGACATCGAAGGCGAGTTCGACCAGCGCATCGCCGCTGCGCATCTCGCGGGTGCTGCGCCAGACGTCAGTGCCGTAGAGCGGCACAAGCTCGGCCTCGCCCGGGTCGCGGCCGGCCAGGCGCAAGGCTTCGGCGATCCGTTCGCCGACCGGCGTTCCTTCGTGACGGCCGATCTGGGGCAGCGGGATCTCCCTGGGCTGCGCGGGCGGCAGCTCGACGTTGTGTTCGAGGCGCTCGACGAGGCTGCGGCCGGGTGCCTTGGCCGTCTGCACCCAGGCGCCGTCTTCCTTGCGGACCCGCAGCACGACATGCTGCGCAGCCAAGGCGCCGTCGGGCGTGTCGTAGTAGCGCGCCCGTAGCCGCGCGCGGTACGAGCGGCCGCGCCCGACCGCTGCTTCGACCGCCGCCTGGTGCGCGGAGTCGACCTGGAACTTGAGCTCGAATTCGATCACTGGGCCACGCGATGACCCGAACGCTACGGGCGCCGGCTTCACTCCTTCAGTTCGCTCACTTGTAGCGACAAATCGTACAGCTTGGACTTGCTGGCGTAGTAGCGGTCGAGCCGCCATTCCTTCAGGATGTCCATCGCCAGCTGGAAGCTCTTGTAGTCGAGTTCGTAGAGCATGACCAACTCGAAACTGGCCTCGGATTCGAGTGCCAGGACCAGTTGGGCCAGGATCTTTGCAGACGCGTGGGTCGGGTCCGTCTCGATAAATCGGCGGGCGACCTTGATGGCGTTCATTGGGGGAAGCTCCCTGGTTAGTGCATTCCCCTGACTATAGCCAGCGCCGCCATCCCATTTGTGACAGTCGGATGACAGGCCGAGGCATTCCCGGCCCGTCATCCAGGGTCAGCGAACCGGTGTCTCGGCCTGCCGAATCACGCCGCCGCCCAGCACGCTGCCGGTGACGGTGGTCGACGCGCCCCCCACGACCCTGGCTTCGCAGGCTTCGCGGTCGCTGGCCGGCTGGCGTTCGCAGCGCGCCAGCGCATTCTGCTGCAGGGTGGCGGCATCAGGCGCCGGGAAAGCGCCGCGACGCGCCATCTCGGCCGCGGCGCCGCGTTYGCGCATGCAGGCATTCCGGTCCTGCATCATGCCATCGCAGGGCAGGGAGCCGGGGGGCAGGCCGGCCGCGAAGGCCGCCGAGGCGCCCAACAGGCTGCCGGCGGCCAGCAGGGCGGCGGAACAGGAACGCAAATGCAAAACGTTTTTCATCGGTCACTCCTTGAGTCTTGGCGGCGCGCCATTGCGCCGGTCCGACCGTCACGTGTGGTCGGGCTTCAAGCAGTGTGAGAGAGGTCGGCGCCGTGTGCGAGCCCCCACAGGCTCGCATTCTTGTCGGACAGGGCCGCGCGCTGGCGCTCAGCCGGCGGCGATCCGCTTGGCCAAGTGGGCCAGCGCTTCGTCGACCTGGTCGACCAGGATCAGCGACAGGTCGCCAGGCTGCAGCCGTTCCAGCGCACTGTCGATGGCGATGAACTCGCCGCGGATCTCGTCTATGAAGCTGGTGCGGCCGGCGCCCTGGAGCCCCTGCCGCAGCAGGGCCATGACTTCGCCGTCGGCGCGGCCGCGCTGCGCCGCGTCCTGATAGAGGATGACGTCGTCGAAGGCCTCGCCGAGGATCGCGGTCTGGTCCCGGATGTCGCAGTCCCGGCGGTCGCCGGCGCCGCTGATCACGACCGAGCGCTTCTTGGCCGGCATGGTGTCGACCGCGGCGACCAGCGCGCGCATGGCGTCGGTGTTGTGCCCGTAGTCGGCGATCACGGTGGCGCCGCGGTAGTCCATGACGTTGAACCGGCCCGGCACGCCCGCGGCGTCGTTCTTGAAGCTCGCGAGGCCGCTGCGGATGCTGTCCCAGTCGAGGCCCACGGCCCAGGCCGCGGCCACCGAGGCCATCACATTGTCGACTTGGAAGCCGATGGTGCCGTTGCGCGTGATCTGCACGTCGCGCAGCGGGATGCGCTCGCGCCATGAGCCTTCGGCCGCCACCAGCGCATCCTGGTCGACATAGACCGTGCGCTTGCCCTGGGCGCGATGCGTGGCCATCACCGGGTGGGTGCGGTCGGCGGAGAAGAAGATCACGCTGCCCGGGCAGATGGTCGCCATCGCGGCGACGTTCGGGTCGGCCGCGTTCAGCACCGCGTAGCCGCCGGGTGCTACGTTGCGCACGATCACGCGCTTGAGCACCGCGAGGTCTTCGACGGTGGTGATGTAGTTGAGTCCGAGATGGTCGCCGCTGCCGATGTTGGTCACCACCGCCACCTGGCAGCGGTCGAAGCCGAGGCCTTCGCGCAAGATTCCGCCGCGCGCCACTTCGAACACCGCCGCATCGACGTCGGGATGCAGCAGCACGTTGCGCGCACTCTTCGGACCACTGCAGTCGCCGCTGTCGGTCTGGCGGCCATCGACGTAGACACCGTCGGTGTTGGTCATGCCGGTGCGCAGCCCGCTGCCGGCCAGCAGATGGTTGATGAGCCGCGCGGTGGTGGTCTTGCCGTTGGTGCCGGTGACCGCCACCACGGGAATCCGACCGTCGTCGCCGTGCGCGAACAGGGTGTCCATCACCGCCTCGCCGACCGCCCGGCCGCGGCCGAAGGAAGGCGAGATGTGCATCCGCAAGCCCGGTGCGGCATTGACCTCGACCACGCCGCCGTGCTGTTCCTCGAGCGGGCGCAGCACGTTCTCGCAGACCATGTCGACGCCGCAGATGTGGAGTCCGACCATCTGCGCCGCGTCGACCGCGCGCGCGGCGACTTCAGGGTGCACCGTGTCGGTGACGTCGGTGGCGGTGCCGCCGGTCGACAGGTTGGCGTTGTTGCGCAGCACCACGCGCTGGCCCAGCGCCGGCACGCTGTCGGCCGTGAGGCCCAGCGACTCAAGGCGGCCGACCGCGATGTCGTCGAGCCGGATCTTGGTCAGCGAGGTGGCGTGGCCCTCGCCGCGGCGCGGATCCTGGTTGACCCCCTCGACCAGTTCGAGGATCGACTTCACGCCGTCGCCGATCACCTGCGGCGGATCGCGGCGGGCGGCGGCCACCAGCCGGTCGCCGACCACCAGCAGGCGGAAGTCGAAGCCCGGCAGGAACTTCTCGACCATCACTTCGCCATAGGCGGCGGCCGAATCGTAGGCGGCCAGCAACTGCTCGCGGCTGGTGATGTTGACCGTGACACCCTTGCCCTGGTTGCCGTCCTGCGGCTTCACCACCACCGGCAGGCCGACCTCCTGGGCCGCGACCCAGCCGTCTTGGGCGTCGCTCACGGGCCGGCCCAGCGGGACCGGCACGCCGGCGGCATTGAGCAACTGCTTGGTGAGTTCCTTGTCCTGCGCGATGGCCTCGGCCACGCCGCTGGTGCTGTCGACTTCGGCGGCCTGGATGCGGCGCTGCTTGGAGCCCCAGCCGAACTGCACCAGGCTGCCGCGGGTCAGGCGGCGGAACGGGATGCCGCGCGCCACCGCCGCATCGACGATCGAGCCCGTGCTCGGGCCGAGGCGCTCGGATTCGTCAAGATCGCGCAGCTCGGTGATCGCAGCGGTGGCATCGAATTCGTTGCCGCCGTGGGCGGCTTCGATCAGTCCCTTGGCCAGTTCGAGCGCACGCCGTCCGACCGCTTCTTCGCTGTACTGGAAGGCGACCTGGAACACGCCTTCCTCGAGGGTGCGCGCGGTGTGGCCGAAGTTGACCGGGCAGCCGGCCTGTGCCTGCAGTGCGATGGCTGCGTTCTCGATCACGTGTGCCAGCGCCAGCGGCTGGCCCAGCACGACCGGGTGCAGCTCGCCGATGGTCGGGAACAGCGCGCGCAGGCGGTTCTCGAAGCCCGGCAGGCGCTCGATCGCGGATTCGTCGGGCGTGCACGAGACGATCGCCTCGATGCAGGTGTGGCGGCTCCACAAATTCGGGCCGCGCAGGGCGCGGATGCGGGTGACTTCCATGGCGTTCGGGCGCCGGCRGACCCGGAGGTCCGGCCGGTCAGGCAAATTGTGGTTCGGGTGAAACGAGGGTTTGCGACAGCTGCAGCGAGGCCAGCGCCGCCTGCAGGTCGGCTTCGAAGGCTTCGACGCCGGCCCCGATCAGGTTCATCGGAATGCCCAGCGCCCAGCCGGCGGCGACCGCGGCGAGCAGGCTCTCGAGGCTGACCCCCACGTGGGTGGCGCGCCAGATCGTCAGCCGGCCAAGGCCGGGCAGGAACGATTCGCTGCCGCCGGTGGCCAGCACCACGCGGTCCTGGCGCACCAGCACCGCCTTGCCGCCGGCGTCGCGGTGCTTGGCCAGCGCGTCGGCCTGCGGGTCGGCGGCGTAGAGGATCACGTCGCCATCGCACAGCGGCGCCAGGCCGGCCACGCGCGGGTCGCCGGCGTTCAGCACAGCGGTGCCTTCGGCCAGCACGACGTCGACCTGCGTGCGCAGCACCTTGACCATCTGGTCGCTCTCAGTGATGTCGAATTCGCCCAGCGCCTCGGCGCCTTCGAGGTCGGTCACGATGCCGACCTCGCAGCGGTCGTAGGCCAGACCGTCGCGCAGGATGGTCTCGGCGCCGTTCTCGATCACCACCGCCTGAACCGCGCGGTTCACGAGCAGCCGGTGGCCGGCCTCCCAGTGGGCGCTGTCGCGAGCGTCGACCCGGCGTCGTTCGAGGAACAGGCCGTCGCGGCAGGCCAGGCCGGTGTGGCGGCCGCCGAGGCCGATCAACCAGGCCACTAGGCGCGCCAGCACGGCGGTGTCCTGCGAGCCGGCGACGCCGACGACGGGAATGCGGCCGGGCGCATCGTCCGGAAACAGGTGATCGCAGATCGCGCGGCCGACCGGCCGTGGCGAGCCGACAGCCGGCTTCAGGTGCATCAGCAGGCCGGGGCCGGCGTTGACCTCGACGATCGCGCCGCCCTGGCCCGCCAGCGGGCGCGAGATGTCCTCGGCCACCAGGTCGACGCCGGCGATGTCCAGGCCGACCACGCGGGCGGCCAGCACGGCCGCATGGGCGACTTCGGGGTGCACCTGGTCGGTGCAGTCGATCGCCATGTTGCCGTTGCGCTGGATCGTGACCACGCGGCCGGTGGCGGGCACAGCCGCGGCGTCCAGGTCCTGGCGCTTGAGTTCGAGCTGCAGCTTGGCATCGGAGTCGACCACGATCAAGTCGAGCGGATATTCTTCCTCGGCACCGCGCCGGGGGTCGCTGTTGAGTTGGCTGTCGATCAACTGGGCCACGGTCGACTCGCCGTCGCCGGTGACCGTGATGATCTCGCCGCGGGCGGCGGCCACCACCTGGCCGCCCACCACTAGCAGGCGGTGCTCGTGGCCGCGGATGAAACGCTCGACCATCACGTCGCTGCCCTCGGGCTCGGCGACCGCGAAGGCGGCGATGACTTCGTCCCGCGTGTTGAGTTCGAGCGAGACGCCGCGGCCATGGTTGGCATCGGAGGGCTTGACCGCCACCGGCAGCCCGATGTCTTCGGCGGCTTCCCAGGCTTCCTCGGCATCGGCCACCACCTGGCCCTCGGGCACCGGCACGCCGCAGCTGGCGAGCAGCGACTTGGTGAGTTCCTTGTCGCTGGCGATCGATTCGCCGATGGCGCTGGTGTAGTCGGTCTCGGCAGTCCAGATGCGCTGCTGGTTGGCGC
The DNA here is from genome assembly GCF_056401695.1 of Variovorax sp. P4_D9. Lineage (NCBI taxonomy): Bacteria > Pseudomonadati > Pseudomonadota > Betaproteobacteria > Burkholderiales > Comamonadaceae > Variovorax > Variovorax sp. P4_D9. Next base: position 13,789 of record NZ_JBFUIU010000064.1, on the reverse strand, counting down.
CGTAGCCGAGCTGGACCAGGTTGCCGCTGTTGAGCCGCAGGTGCGGAATGCCGCGGTCGGTGGCGGCGCCGACGATACAGGCGGTGCTCGGGCCGAGATAGCAGTCCTCGACCTTGGCCTTGACCGCGTCGACCGCGCGCTGCACCTCGGCGGCGCCGAACGGGTCGTTGTTGATCGCGGCCATCAGCAGCCGGTGGCCCTCGGCCAGCGCGACCCGCGCGACCTGCTCGTCACGGGCGCGGAAGACCATGCGGTAGACGCCGTGCTGCGAAGTGCTGCGGGTCTGGCCGAAGCCGGTCGGCATGCCGGCCAGGTTGAGCAGCTCGATTACGACGTGCTCCATCACGTGGCCGGCCCAGGTGCCTTCGGTCAGGCGCTGGATGAAGCCGCCGCGCTCGCCGACGCCGCAGTGGTGCTCGATCAGCGCCGGCAGCAGGGTGGTCAGGCGGTCCGTGAAGGCCGGAATCATGTTCGAGGGATGGTCCTCCAGGGCGCCGAGGTCGAGCCAGACCTCGAGCACGGGCCGGTAGGTCCAGAGGTTCGGTCCGCGCAAATAGTTGATGCGCAGCAGTTGGATGTCGTCGAAACGGGTCATGAAAACGTTCGATGTGCTTTGGCCGAGCACGGATGCGCCCTCAAGCGCGCCCATGGCCATCGGTCAGAATCGGCGCGCGCGGAGCGCCATGAAGGGTCCGTCGGCGGGCCAGAGATACAGAAACACAATGCAACATCACGATCCAGTCGGAACCCCGGGGGGCGAAGCGGAGGCGGCTTCAGACGCACTGAAAAGCCGGCTCTCATTGGCGGAAAACGTTCTGGCGACCCTCCCGGTTGACCTTGACGAGGACTTTCGATTCAGGTCCGGACTGCTGGCCCTGACCGACCAGCGCCTGCTGGCGCGGGAGCCGGACGGTCAATGGTCTGAATGGCGGATTCCGGCGCCGGGCCTCGACATCCAGCTCAGCGACCATGCCGGCATCGGTGCGCTCGACCTGCTGGGCGCGGAGGGCCGCCTGGGTCGCTGGCGCTTCACGCTGGCCCAGCAGCCGGCCGCCTTGCGGCTGCAGAAGCTGTTCGATCAGCAGGCCAATGCAGTCGCGCAGGCGACAGTTTCGGGCGCCGACCTCGACGACGCGCCCTTCATCGAGCCCGAGCTGCAGACCCCGCCGTCGACCTGGGTGCTGCTGCGCCTCGGCCGCTTCGCCAAGCCCTACCGCAAGCAGCTGATCACCGGGTTTCTACTCACCCTGGCTTCGACCGCCGCGACCCTGGTCCCGCCATACCTGACGATTCCGCTGATGGACGACATCCTGATCCCGTTCCAGAACGGGCAGCAGATTGCGGTCGCCAAGGTCGTGATGTTCCTCGGCGCGCTGCTGACCGCGGCGCTGGTCGGCTGGGCGCTCGGCTGGGCCCGCACCTACCTGCTGGCGCTGGTTTCCGAGCGGATCGGCGCCGACCTGCGCACCACCACTTACGAACACTTGCTGACCTTGCCGCTCGATTACTTCGGTGGCAAGCGCACCGGCGACCTGATGGCGCGAATCGGCTCCGAGACCGACCGCATCAACGTCTTCCTGTCGCTGCATGCACTCGACTTCCTGACTGACGTGCTGATGATCACCATGACCGCGGTGATCCTGTTCTCGATCAACCCGCTGCTGGCGGTGGTCACGCTGGTGCCGCTGCCCTTCATCGCCTGGATGATCCACGTGGTGCGCGATCGGCTGCGCACCGGCTTCGAGAAGATCGACCGGGTCTGGAGCGAGGTCACCAACGTGCTGGCCGACACTATTCCCGGCATCCGCGTGGTCAAGGCCTTCGCGCAGGAACAGCGGGAGGCGAAGCGCTTCCACGCCGCCAACGCCTACAACCTGCAGGTCAACGACAAGCTCAACAAGACCTGGTCGCTGTTCACGCCCAGCGTGTCGCTGCTGACCGAGATCGGGCTGCTGGTGGTCTGGGGTTTCGGCATCTGGCAGGTGGCGCGCGGGCGCATCACGGTCGGCGTGCTGACCGCCTTCATCGCCTACATCGGGCGCTTTTACACGCGGCTCGACTCGATGAGCCGGATCGTCTCCGTGACGCAGAAGGCGGCGGCGGGCGCCAAGCGGATCTTCGACATCCTCGACCACGTGAGCAACGTGCCCGAGCCGACCAACCCGGTGAAGGTCGAGCGGGTGCAGGGGCGCATCGAGATGGCCGACGTCGGCTTCCGCTACGGCAGCCGGGCGGTGATCCGCGACCTCGACCTGGTGATCGAGCCGGGCGAGATGATCGGGCTGGTCGGCCACAGCGGCTCGGGCAAGAGCACGCTGGTGAACCTGATCTGCCGTTTCTACGACGTGACCGACGGCGCCATCAAGGTCGACGGGACCGACATCCGCCGCTTCGCGGTGGCCGACTACCGGCGCCACGTCGGGCTGGTGCTGCAGGAGCCCTTTCTTTTCTTCGGCACCATCGCGCAGAACATCGCCTACGGCAAGCCCGAGGCCACGCGCGAGGAGATCGTCGCCGCGGCGCGCGCCGCCCACGCGCACGACTTCATTCTGCGGCTCGCGCACGGCTACGACTCGCTGGTCGGCGAGCGCGGCCAGGGCCTGTCGGGCGGCGAGCGCCAGCGCATCAGCATCGCGCGTGCACTCCTGATCGACCCGCGCATCCTGATCCTCGACGAGGCCACCTCGGCGGTCGACACCGAGACCGAGAAGGAGATCCAGAAGGCGCTCGACAACCTGGTGCAGGGCCGCACCACGATCGCGATCGCGCACCGGCTGTCGACCCTGCGCAAGGCAGACCGGCTGGTGGTGATGGACCGCGGCGAGATCGTCGAGGTCGGCCCGCACGACGCGCTGATGGAGAAGCAGGGCGCCTACTGGCGGCTCTACCAGGCGCAGCTGCGGCAGGCCGACGACGAGAGCGCGGGCGCGCTGGCCGAACGCACCTCGGTGGCCTTGGCGCTGGGCAGCCATGCCGCGCATCCGGCGGGGGGCGCATGATGGACTTTCGACTTGAACGCGATGCCTTCGGCCGGCTGGTGCTGATCGATGGCGATGGCATGCGCCACGTCGGCGTGCTGCCCGTTCGCGCCTTTCCGCTCAGCGCGCCCGACGACGGCTTGTCGCTGGTCGGCAGCGACGGGCGTGAACTGGTGTGGGTCGACCGCGTCGACGCCCTGCCGGAACCCGTGCGTGCGCTGCTGGCGCACGAACTCGCGGCCCGCGACTTCGCGCCGACGCTTTTGAAACTGCACAAGGTGTCGAGCTTCGGCGTGCCGAGCACCTGGAGCATCGCCACCGACCGCGGCGAGACCAGCTTCGTGCTGAAGGCCGAGGAGGACATCCGCCGGCTCGACGGCGGCGCGCTGCTGATCGCCAGCGCGCACGGGGTGCAGTTCCGCATTCACGACGTGAAGGCGCTGGACCGCGGGTCGCGGAAGCTGCTGGAGCGCTTCCTGTGAAGTGCAGCGGCCCAGTCAAGGTGCACGCCGTGCCGGCGATTTCCCCATGGGCACGCAGATGTTCAGACCGCTTCCTGCAGACCAGGAAGAAGGCCGGCTCCAGGATATTCGTCCTGAAGCAAGGGACGCCGGGCGTGACATCTGCCCGGGTCAGGCATCTACTTGGCGACTGAATCCGATTTCCAGCTCATGCACAGCACCGCCCTTGTCCTATTCTCCGGTGGCCAGGACTCCACCACCTGCCTGGCCGACGCGCTCGACAAATACGAGCGTGTCGAAACAATCGGCTTCGACTACGGCCAGCGCCATCGCGTCGAGCTCGATGCACGTCTCACCGTGCTGGCTCGCCTGCGCGAGCGCTTCCCGCAATGGGCGCTACGGCTGGGCGACGACCACCTGCTGTCGGTCGACGTGCTGGGACAGGTCAGCGCCTCCTCGTTGACGCAGGACATCGCCTTCGAGATGCAGGCCAACGGCCTGCCCAACACCTTCGTGCCGGGCCGCAACCTGCTGTTCCTGACGCTGGCCGGCGCGCTGGCCTACCGGCGCGGCCTGGAGGTGATCGTCACCGGAGTCTGCGAGACCGACTTCTCGGGCTATCCCGATTGCCGCGACGACACCATGAAAGCAATGCAGGTCGCGCTCACGCTGGGCATGGACCGGCGCTTCGTGATCGAGACGCCGCTGATGTGGATCGACAAGGCCGCGACCTGGGCCCTGGCGCACCGGCTCGGCGGCGCCGCGCTGGTCGACCTCATCGTGGAGGACACCCACTCCTGCTACCTGGGCGAGCGCACGCAGCGCCACGCCTGGGGCTACGGCTGCGGAAACTGCCCGGCTTGCGAACTGCGGGCGCGGGGCTGGGAGCGCTACGTGGCCTCGACCCTGTAGCGGGCGTCCGCGCCTTCGGCCTGCGGCACCAGCGTCCAGCGGCGCTGGTGGTGGTCGCCGACCGAGGGCCGGTGCGCGATCGACACCATCGCCCCGCCCGCGGCATGGACCATCGCGGCCAGCCGCTTGTAGAGCGTGTTCTCGCTGTCGGCATCGAGCGCGCTGGTGGCCTCGTCGGCGAACAGCCAGGCCGGCTTGCGCAGCAGCACGCGGGCGATCGCCAGGCGCTGCTGTTCGCCCCCCGAGAGCTTCTGGCTCCAGGCGTCGCGGTCGTCGAGCCGGGCGGCGAGGTCGGGCAGCAGCGCATCGTTCAGGGCCTGTACCAGCTGTTCGTCGGTGAACTTCCCGGCCGGCTGCGGATAGGCCAGCGCATCGCGCAGCCGGCCGTCCGGCACATAGGGCCGCTGCGGGATGAACATGGTGTTGTCGGGCATCGAGACCCGGCCCTTCGCGAACGGCCAGATGCCGGCGAAGGCCCTGAACAGCGTCGACTTGCCACTGCCCGAGGGGCCTTGCAGCATCACAGTGTCGCCGGGATGGACGGCGAGCGCGGCGCCGTCGATCAGGCGCGCACCATCGGGCAGGGTCACGCCGAAGCCATCGGCGCGCAGCCCCTTGGCGTTGTCCGCCGGTGCCCGCTCGAGCGCGCTGGTGGCGCCGGCATTGGCCCGCATCGCCGCCTCGAAGGAGCTCAGCCGGTCGGCGGTGGCCCGCCAGACGGCCACGCGGTCGTAGTTGTCGACGAACCAGCTCAGCGAGTCCTGCACCCGGCCGAAGGCCGAGTTCACCTGCATCAGCTGGCCGAGCTGGATCGCACCGCTGAAGAAGCGCGGCGCCTGCACGATGAAGGCGAAGATCACCGAGGCCTGGCCGAACGAGGCCGTGAAGGCCACCAGGTTCTTCTGCTTCCTGATCAGTTGCAGGTAGTTCTTGAGCACCGCACCGAAGCGCAATTCGAGCTGGCCATGCTCGACCTGCTCGCCGCGGTCGAGCGCAATGGCTTCGCTGTACTCGCGCACCCGCACCAGGTGATGGCGGAAGTCGGCCTCGAAGCGCTGCTGCTGGAAGTTCAGGCCGATCAGCGGGCGGCCGATGTAGTGGGTGATGACCGTGCCGGCCGCGCAGTACACCAGCGCGATCCAGACCATCGAGCCGGGCACCGAGAAGCTGTGGCCGAAGAGCGTGAAGTCGGCCACCCCGCTGAGGCCCCACAGGATGCCGATGAAGCTCACCAGCGTGACCACCGCATTGAGCAGCCCCATCGACAGCGTCATCGTGTAGTCGGTGAAGAGCTGCATGTCTTCCTGGATGCGCTGGTCGGGGTTGTCCGGCGACAGGCCGTCCTGCTGGCCGTAGCGCGCGAGCTCGAGGCGGTAGAAGGTGCGGTCGGCCATCCAGCGCTGCAGGTAGCTGCGGGTCATCCAGGCGCGCCAGCGCAGCTGCAGCAACTGAGTCAGGTAGAACTTGAGGATCGCGATCGCGATGAAGCCGGCCGCGATCCAGCAGAAGTAGACGATCTCGCGCCAGAAGACCGCCTGGTCCTTGTTCTGCAGCGCGTCGTAGAAGCGCGCGTACCACTGGTTGTTGAGCACCAGCATGTAGACCACGCCGAGGTTGAGCGCCACGATCGCCGCCAGCAGGCCGCGGGCCTTCCATTTCTCCTCGGAATTGAAATAGGGCGCCGCCAGCGCGCCGATGCGGCGCAGGGTGGTCAGCATGCTCTTGGAACCGGTGCTTGCAGTCATAGCGTGGGAGTGGGATCACGCCTGGGGACGGCGCGTTGCTTTCATCCTAAACCCACACGGCCCCGCTTTCTTAAGCGGCGCTGAAAACCGGGGCCGGCTGACAAACGCCTGTCACATCGGCTGCCGATGATCCACGGGTTTCATGCATCGGCGCATGCCGCCTTGCATCCCCCCGTTCCCTCTAGGAAATCTCATGATGCGTCGCAGCTTCCAAACCCTCCTGCCGGCCGTCCTGCTGGCCCTCGGCGCCGGCGCCAACGCGCAGGGCCGCACTGAGCTGCTGATCTACACCGCGCTCGAGGCCGACCAGGTGCAGGCCTACAAGGCCGCCTTCGAGAAGGACAACCCGAGCATCGAACTCAAGTTCGTGCGCGACTCGACCGGCATCGTCACCGCCAAGCTGCTGGCCGAGAAGGCCAACCCGCAGGCCGACGTGGTCTGGGGCCTGGCCGCCACCTCGCTGATGCTGCTCGACAAGGAAGGCATGCTGCAGCCCTATGCGCCCAAGGGCCTGGAGGCGGTCAAGCCGACCATGCGCGACAGCGCCAATCCGCCCAAGTGGGTCGGCATGGACGTCTGGTCGTCGGCGATTTGCTTCAACACGGTCGAGGCACAGAAGAAGAACCTGCCCAAGCCGACCCGCTGGGCCGACCTAACCAACCCGGTCTACAAGGGCCAGATCACGATGCCGAACCCGGCCGCCTCGGGCACCGGCTACATGATGGTCTCGGGCTGGATCCAGATGATGGGCGAGGACAAGGCGTGGCAGTACATGGACGCGCTGCACCAGAACATCGGCATCTACAGCCAGTCCGGCAGCAAGCCSTGCCGCCAGGCCGGCGCMGGCGARTTCGCGCTSGGCATGTCCTTCGAATACCGCGCCAACAAGACCAAGCGCGACGGCGCGCCGATCGACATCGTGCTGCCCGCGGAAGGYCTSGGCTGGGACATGGARGCCACCGGCGTCATGAAGACGACCCGCAAGCCCGAGGCCGCCAAGGCGCTGGCCGACTGGGCGGTCACGAAGCAGGCCAACGCGCTCTACGCGAAGAATTTCGCGGTGCTCGCGTTGCCGGGCATCCAGGAGAAGCTGGAGTTCGTGCCGGGCGAGGTCGAGAAGCTGCTGGCGAAGAACGACTTCGACTGGGCCGCCGCCAACCGCGAGCGCATCCTGGCCGAATGGTCGAAGCGCTACGAGTCGAAGTCCGAGAAGAAGGCGCCGCCGCAGTAAGAACTCGCGCATGACCTCGACCCTCTCCCTGCGCGGCATCGGGAAGTCCTTCGGCGCCAACCGCGTGCTCGACGGCATCGAACTCGACGTCGAGCCCGGCGAGTTCGTCTGCCTGCTCGGGCCCTCGGGCTGTGGCAAGACCACGCTGCTGCGCATCGTCTGCGGCATCGAGCGCGCCGACCGCGGCCGGCTGCTGCTGAGCGGCCAGGACATTGCGGGCCTGCCGCCGGCGGCGCGCGGCTTCGGCGTGGTGTTCCAGTCCTATGCCCTGTTCCCGAACCTCACGGCGGCGCAGAACATCGCCTACGGCCTGCATCCCACCGGTGCGCTGGAGCGCGAGATGGCCAAGCGCTCGCGCGAAATGCTCGACCTGGTCGGCCTCGCCGCCCATGCCGACAAGTACCCGGTGCAGCTCTCGGGCGGCCAGCAGCAGCGCGTGGCGCTGGCCCGCGCGCTGGCGCCGAATCCGCGCCTGCTGCTGCTCGACGAACCCTTGTCGGCGCTCGACGCGCAGGTGCGCGCCAGCCTGCGCAGCGAGATCCGCGCGCTGCAGAAGCGGCTCGGCATCGTGACGATCATGGTCACGCACGACCAGGAGGAGGCGCTCTCGATGGCCGACCGCGTGGTGCTCATGCACGACGGCCGCATCGAGCAGGCCGGCACCCCCGGCGAGCTCTACCACCGGCCGCGCACCCGCTTCGTCGCCGGCTTCGTCGGTCGCATGAACATGCTGCCGGCCACCGTGCTGGCGGACGACCGGGTCCGGGTGCGCGACAGGGAACTGCATTGCGCACCCGGCTCGCTGCACGTGGGCGCGCAAGCCACGGTCGGCATCCGTCCCGAGCAGGTGGTGGTCAGGCGCTTCGGCGATGGGCAGGGCGCGAACAGCTTCGCCGCCCGCCTGCTCGGCACCGAGTTCCTCGGCCACCGGACGGCCGCCCGGCTGGCCTGCGAGCCGCTCGGCATCGAGATCGAGGCCGAGCTGCCCGCCGATCACCGGGTCGGCGAAGCGCTGGTGCCAAGCAGCATGGTGCACATCGAGCTGCCGCCGCACGCGCTGTCGGTGCTGGCGCGTTGAAGGCCCTCGACCGTGAACGCTGGCTGACCGGGGCCGGCGTCGGGCTGGCGCTCGCGACGCTGCTGGTGATCGTCGCCATGCCGGTGGCCGCGCTGGTGGGACGGAGCTTCTTCGACCGCGCCGGCGGCTTCGTCGGCCTGGCCAACTTCGCCCGCTACATGGACAACCCGGCGCTGCTGCAGTCGGCCTTCAACAGCGTCTGGCTGGCCGCGCTGAGCGCGTCGATCTGCACCGCCATCGCCTATGTCTACGCCTATGGGCTCACGCTTTCGTGCATGCGCGGCAAGGGCCTGCTGCGTGCCATTGCGCTGCTGCCGCTGCTGGCGCCATCGCTGTTGCCGGCGATCAGCCTGATCTACCTGTTCGGCAACCAGGGCCTGTTCAAGGACTGGCTCGGCGGCCTCTCGATCTACGGGCCGCTGGGCATCGTGCTCGGCTCGGTCTTCTGGACCTTGCCGCATGCGCTGCTGATCCTGACAACTGCGATGGCGACTTCGGACGGTCGCTTGTCCGAGGCTGCCCAGACCCTCGGCGCCTCGCGCTGGCGCATCTTCCGCACGGTCACGCTGCCGGCCTCGCGCTACGGACTGATCGTGGCCTGGATGGTGGTCTTCGTGCTGGTCATCACCGACTTCGGCGTGCCCAAGGTGGTGGGCGGCCAGACCGGCGTGCTGGCCACTGACATCTACAAGCAGGTGGTGGGCCAGCAGAACTTCCAGATCGGCGCCGTGGTCGGCTTCGTGCTGCTGATCCCGGCGGTGCTGTCTTTCACGGTCGAGCGCCAGGTGCGGCGGCGGCAGGCGGCTGCAATGTCGGCGCGCGCCACGCCGCATCGGCTCGAGCCGGCGCCGCTGCGCGATCGCCTGCTGTTCGCAGCCAGCCTGCTGATTGCAGCCGGGATCGTCCTGATGATCGGGATGGCGGTGTTCGCATCGCTCGCCACCTACTGGCCGTATCAGCTGGCGCCATCGCTCAAGAACTACGACTTCGGCAACATGGATGGCGGCGGCTGGGGCAGCTATTTCAACTCGCTGAAGCTCGGCCTGGGCGCCGCGGTGGCCGGCGCCGTCGCCACCTTCCTGTCGGCCTACCTAGTCGAGAAGCCGCGCCACTTCGGCCTGCTGCGCGAGGCGCTCAACCTGTTGGCCAACCTGCCGCTCGCGGTGCCCGGCCTGGTGCTGGGCGTCGGCTACATCTTCTTCTTCAACGCACCGGCCAATCCGCTTCGGGGCCTCTATGGCGGGATGGCGATCCTGATCGTCTGCACCGTGGCGCATTTCTTCTCGGTGGCGCACCTGACCTCGCTCACGGCTCTGCGCCAGCTCGACCGCGAGTACGAACTCGTCGCGGAGTCGATGGGCGTGCCCTTCTGGCGCACGCTGTGGCGGGTGCACCTGCCGGTGGCCCTGCCCACGGTGCTGGAGGTCGGCGGCTACTTCTTCGTCAACGCTATGACCACCGTCTCGGCGGTGGTGTTCCTGTATTCGCCGCAGACCACGCTGGCCGCGATCGCGGTGCTCAACATGGACGATGCGGGCGACGTCGCGCCGGCGGCGGCGATGGCTTCGCTGATCATGCTCACGGCAGCGGTCGGCCGCGGGCTGTTCGCGCTCGCTGGGCGCGCGGTGCTGGCGCGGACCCAGGGCTGGCGCAGCCGCTAGGACCGATGGAATTCAGCGCGGGTTGCTGATGCCGCTGGCCACGTGCCCCGAAGGCACATGGCGGGCGGCCGCATCGACGTGGCCGGTCTGGTCGTCGAAGAAGAAGTCGGGCTCGAACTCGCGCAGGAACTCGCCCTTGGGCAGGCCGCCGAGAAACATCGCCTCGTCGACCTTGATGTTCCAGTTCATCAGCGTTCGGATCGCGCGCTCGTGGGCCGGCGCGCTGCGCGCCGTGACCAGCGCGGTGCGGATGCGCATCTCGGGACTGCTGGCCTGCTGCAGCCGATGCAGTGCCGTCAGCAGCGGCTTGAAGGGTCCTTCGGGCAGCGGCAAGCCGGCCTTGGACGATTCGTGCAGCTGGAAGGCATCGAGCCCCTCGGCCTGGAACACACGCTCGGCCTCGTCGCTGAACAGCACCGCGTCGCCGTCGAAGGCGATCCGCACTTCGTTCGGGTAGGCATCGCTCGCCTGCACCGACTCGACCAGCACGCGCGCCGCCGGAAAGCCGGCGACCAGCGCCTCGCGCACGTCTTCGGCATTGACCGACAGGAAGAGATGGGCGCGCAGCGGCCGCAGGTAGCCAAAGGGCGGCCGGCCCTGCGTGAAGACGCCGCGCTGCAGCGAGATGCCGTTGGCCACGCCCGAGCGGAACACGCGCATGCCCGACACCGGATCGTTGCGCGACAGGATCACGACTTCGACCCGCTGCTGGCCACTTTCATTGAAGCGCAGCAGCTTGCGCACCAGCGAATAGGCGATGCCCGGCTGGGCCGGCACGTCGAGCCGTTCGAGCTGCAGCTTCATGTAGCCGGCGTCGTCGCCGGATTCGAAGATGCGGTTCTCTTCCTCGAGGTTGAACAAGGCGCGCGAGGAAATCGCGACCACCAGCTTGTCGTCGAGGGAGGCGGCCATGGCTACTTCACGAACTGGTTGAGCTGGATGATCGGCATCAGCACCGCTAGCACGATCAGCATCACGACGCCGCCCATCGCCACGATCAGCAGCGGCTCGAGGATGGTCGCGAGGTGCATGGCTCGCCGCTGCACTTCGGCGCCGAGCTGGTTGGCGGCGCGCTGCAGCATCAGCGGCAGCGTGCCGGTCTGCTCGCCGAGGCGCGCGAACATCGAGACGATGCCCGGGAAGCGCTTCTTCTGCGCCAGCGCCGAGGCCAGCGGCGCGCCTTCGCGCACCAGCACCAGCGCATCGAGCGCATCGGCGCGCATCGCGGTGTTGCTAAGCGTTTCGGAGGCGGCCTGCAGCGCGCGCAGGATCGGCACACCGGCGGTCGCCAGCATCGCCAGCGTGCTCGCGAAGCGCGCCGCGTTGTAGCCGCGGGCCAGCTTGCCGACCAGCGGCAGGTTGAGCCAGGCGGCATCGAAGCGCTCGCGGACGGCGGTGCGGGCGAGCGCCATCCGGGCGCCGATGAAGGCGATCACCACCGCGACCAGCAGCAGCCAGCCGTAATTGCGGACGAAGGCGCTCAGCGCCAGCATCGCGACCGTGAGGATCGGCAGCGCGCGCTTGGTGCCGGCGAAGACGTTGGCCACCTGCGGCACCACGTAGCTGACCAGGAAGACCACGATCACGATCGCCACCAGCGTCACGATGGCCGGATAGAGGGCCGCGCCGACCAGCTTCTGCTGCAGCGCCTGGCGCTGCTCGAGGTCGTCGGCCAGGCGCTCGAGCACCAGGCCCAGGTTGCCGCTCTGCTCGCCGGCACCGATCACGGCGACGTAGATCGTCGAGAACTCTCGCGGGTGCTGCGACAGCGCACGGCCGAAGGGGGCGCCGGCATTGACCTCGGCCCGCAGCGAGGCCACCAGGTTGCGCTGGGCCTCGGTCTCGGCCTCGTCGGTCAGCGCGGTCAGCGCGCGCTCGAGCGACAGCCCCGAGGACACCAGGCCCGCGATCTGCCGGGTCCAGACCGCCAGCGTGGTCGCGTTGAAGATCCGGCCACCGCCGAGCAGGCGGCGCCAACTGCGGGCTTCAGGCACGCCGCTCTCGACGCTGCCGACCGCCGTCACCGACAGCGGGATCAGCGCCTGCGCCCGCAGCATCCCGCGCGCGCTGCGCGCGGTGTCGGCCTCGAGCACGCCCTTGCGGGATTGGCCCTGGGCGTCGATGGCTTCAAAGGAATACGCAGGCATCGGGCGATTCTCGTCCAGGCAGGCCCGGGCGTCAGTCTCGGGTCACGCGAAGCAGTTCGGCGCGCGAGCTGATGCCGGCCTGGACCAGCCGCTCGCCGTCCTCGCGCATCGAGCGCAAGCCGCCGCGCTCGGCGGCCACGAAGAGCTGGCTCTCGGGCGCCCGGTTGTGGATCAGCGACTGCACGGTCTCGTCGGCCACCAGCAGCTCGAAGATGCCGGTGCGTCCCTGGTAGCCGGTATGGCCGCAGGCGTCGCAGCCCACGGGCTGCGCCTCGTGGCCGGCGGCCGGCGCGCACACCGGGCAGAGCTTTCGCACCAGCCGCTGCGCCAGCACGCCGAGCAGCGAGGAGCTCAGAAGAAAGGGCTCGACGCCCATGTCGGTCAGCCGCGTCACGGCGCTGACCGAGTCGTTGGTGTGCAGCGTGGCCAGCACCAGGTGGCCGGTGAGCGACGCCTGGATCGCGATCTGCGCGGTCTCGAAGTCGCGGATCTCGCCGATCATGATGACGTCCGGGTCCTGTCGCAGGATCGCGCGCAGGGCCTTGGCGAAGGTCAGGTCGATCTTGGCGTTGACCTGGGTCTGGCCGACCCCCGGCAGCTCGTACTCGATCGGGTCCTCCACCGTCATGATGTTGCTGCTGCTGGCGTCGAGCCGGCTCAGCGCGGCATACAGCGTGGTGGTCTTGCCGGAGCCGGTCGGGCCAGTCACCAGGATGATGCCGTGCGGCTGGCCGATCAGCTGCTCGAAGCGCGCCAGGGTGTCGCCCTGCATGCCCACCGATTCGAGCGTCAGCTTGCTCTCGGACTTGTCGAGCAGCCGCAGCACGGCGCGTTCGCCATGCGCCGAGGGCAGGGTCGAGACCCGCACGTCAACCGCGCGGGTGCCGATGCGCAGGCTGATGCGCCCGTCCTGCGGCAGCCGCTTCTCGGCGATGTCGAGGTCGGCCATGATCTTCAGCCGCGAGATCAGCGCCGCGTGCAGTGCGCGGTTCGGCTGCACCACTTCGCGCAGCGTGCCGTCGATCCGGAAGCGCACCGAGGAGGTCCGCTCGTAGGGTTCGATGTGGATGTCGCTGGCGCCGTCGCGCGCCGCCTGCGTCAGCAGGGCGTTGAGCATGCGGATGATCGGTGCATCGCCGGCCGACTCGAGCAGGTCCTCGACCGCCGGCAGCTCCTGCATCATGCGCGAGAGGTCGGCATCGCCCTGGACCTCGCTGACCACCGCGGCGGCGTTCGATTCGCCTTTCGCGTAGGCCGCGCTGATGCGTTGCGCGAGCTGGTCGGGTGCCAGCGGCTCGAAGGCTTTCACCGGGTACTTGCGCAGCACCTCGCCCAGGCCGCTGCGCGGCGGCACCCTCGGCATGCACAGCGTGTAGCTGCCGTCGTCGGCCTCTTCGAGCAGCAGCTGCTGGCTGCGGGCGAAGGCGTAGGGAAGGGGATAGCGCACGGCCGGAACCTAGGGCAGTTCGCGCGCCGTCGATGGATCGGCGGTCGGCGGCAGGGCGCCCTTCATGGGCGAAGGGCGAAGCGCGCGCGTGTCGGTCGGCGTCAGCGGCGGCGGCACCAGGCGCGTGCC
>NZ_JBFUIU010000063.1:0-22127 GCF_056401695.1 Variovorax sp. P4_D9 | reverse complement strand
CTGAAGCCGATGTCCTGGACGGCCTGTGTCGCTGCCGCCACTGTGAGCGGCGAGATGCTCGCGGCCGAGGGCGGCTACTTCCAGCTCGACGAGCAAGGTTGCGCTTCCTGGAAGCCGGAGATCGTGGCCAAGCTGAACGCCGGCATGAAGGCCATCGTCGCCATGGCAGCCGTCGCCGCAGGGATGACGAACTCGGAGGAAGCAGCGCTCACGAATCCGCCGGCGCAGCGCGCGCACCTCCGGGCGCAATGGCTGAAGGACCACGTCGAAGGCATCGTGCCTGGCGGCCTCTTCATCGAGGACGCGAAGGTCGACAGCAATGGCGTGGTGATCGAGCGCGCCAAGACTGGCGTGATCGTGAACATGAAGCTTCCCACCGAAGCACGTGAGCTGATCCTGCCGCACAAGTGGAAGATCGCCGTCGTGTTCCCGGGCGAGGAACGTCCCGTCGAGTACTCCCTGCGGGCACTGCTCTCGGAGGTTCGCGGAGACGTGAAGAAGGGCGAGGTTGCGGGCAAGCTGATGACCAATGCCCACTCTCGGCTTCGTCCTGCGCAGTTCCAGCGGGCTACCGAAGCGGGTTGGCGTTTCGCGCACGTGCTCGGTGAGAGCAATCCTCGCGTGACCTGGGCGCGCGACGAGTTCGACCTGGCGCCTGTCGGCCAGCACCGTCGCTCCGGCTATGTCCTGAGCGGCAACATGTACATGGCCTACGACTGGTCGGTGAAGTCGCGCGTCGGCCGCTCGATCATCTATTCAGACGACAACGGGATGCGCCAGCGCGGCGTCCTGCTGCCGGCAACCATGAGCCACGTTGGCGCGCAGTTCATGCCGATGCGGGTGTGGGGCGGACAGATCAAGCCCTTCGTGAAGCGCCTGGTCGAAGCCCAGGGCGCGAACGGCCTGATGCTCGAAACCGAGTTCCTGTCGTCGAATAAGCCCTACGGCATCGTCATCAACGACAAGGGGCTGCTCCTGCTGACCAAGTCCAAGGATGCACGCCGTGCGCTGCGCCTGATGCGTGGTGAGCAGGTAAAGATGCGCAAGGAAACGCTGGGCGAGCGCGCCACGGCCGCCCGCGACCCGCTGAACGTCACTCTCGGCGTCATGTCCCGCCACGGACGACTCGGTACGGGTCGCGCGGCGATCGGCCTCAACGGACGCGCGGATGTTGGCGACGAGGCAACGGCTGCTTCGTCTGCAGGTATCCCTCAGGGCTACGTCGCGGTCAAGCTCGGCTTCGATCCCACGAAGCCCGGGCTCCTCGACCGCGCGCYGAGCCTCCTGGTGCATGGCACCGGCCTGGAGATCTACGCCAAGGGCATGCAGCAGCGCGCCCTCGCCAAGGAAGTGGGCCGCGAGTACTTCGCCCAGATCCGCGACGAGACCGCGCAGCGCCGCGACCAGGTGCGCCAGGCGATCTCCGCCGCCGCGGCGGGAGCGCCCGTCGTGCCCGAGCCGCAGCCTGCGCCGGCCGAGGAGCGTGCCGATGGGCCGGCAGCGAACGATGAGCCGAGCGCAGAGCGAGCGGCAGCCTGAACGAAGACCCGCCGCGTGTGTCGCGGCGGATCCACCCAGATCAATTTCGACACTTTCGAGGAACCACCACCATGCCCGTTCAGACCATCGAACTCTCGATCGCCGAGTGCGACGAACTTCTGAAATCGCTCTCCGGCACGACCCCTTCGCTGGGCGAGTGGCGTGATGTTGTGCAAAGGGCGTTCGCGAAGGGTGTCGCCGCAGCCACGCCCAAGGACACCATTCCTGTTGTCCTGGTGGAGCCGCTGATCGACATCGCCGAAACCGTCGCGCGCGCGGAGCTGGCGCTGCCCACGGATTCGCGTGACCGTTACGGCATCTATTCCGAGTGGGCCGCGGAATTCCAGCGAGACTTCTCGCGCCGACTGGCGGCCGGTCAGGAACCCGCCCTCAGCTACTTCGAGGACATCGAAGAGTTCGCCCTGAAGAAGGCCTCGGCCTCCGGTTTCATCTCGATCGCGGCGCGGGTCGCCCTGAGCGATCTGCCCCGTGACGTGTTCCGCATGTACGCGCGCAGCGGCCAACGCGACGGCGAGCTCGAGGTCGACTCGAACGCGCAGGTGAACATCTCGCAGGGCGACCCCGCGTTGCCGGCCCAGGGCGCATACGTTCAGTCCTGGCAGTACATCAGCAACGACGAGATTGTGGGCCTCCTCAACGCAATGACGAGGGATGCTCAACTCGACGCCGAGGCGCTGGACGAGGCCGTCCATTCCGCAGCCGAACTCAGCGTCTCGACGCAGGCCCGCGAGGAGGACCTCGATCTGATCTCGATGGAGGCGTCCGACGTCAACAACGATGGTGTCGATACCCAGATTCAGTTCCTGGTCGCCCGGCGCGGCCCGCAGGCGGCGTTCGAAGCGGTCGAGGCCGCGATCGCTGCGGCGCCAAGCCAAGCGCCGGCCCCGAGGGGCTGATCAGTATTTGCGTCAACCTCGCCCTTCAGGGCGGGGAAGGAACGCAGGTATTGCTATTGGCGACCTTTCGCGTAGCGCCGCGGCTTCCGCATACTGTTGGCAGATGTCCGTCGATTCGCTCCTTCGAGCCTTTCGCTTCCAGCTTCGCCCGCGCCCTGCGCAGGAGAAGCAGTTGGCCCGCTACGCGGGCATGCTGCGCTGGGTTGGAATCGCGCCCTGGCCGAGCAGCCAGCTCGCCGCGAACGCGGCGAGCCCTGTGCGAACTACGTGGCCATGACCAAATGGCTCACGGCCTGGCGCAACGCGCCAGAGACGTCGTGGCTGCGCCATGGCCGAATCGCGGGTGGCAACGGAAAGATGAGGACGAACTCGCGAGCGAACGGCTGCTTCTAGATGTCGCGAACCCACGCTCCGGGCCCTAAGCCGACCTTCCGTCTGTTCTAAAGCGGCCGTTGGGCGCGGCGCATGCGACTTGACGGCATCGAAGGCCTCGACCGCGCCGGCCTCGGGCGACGGGCTTCGAACTTCTCAATCTCACCAGCAATAGAGCGGATTCCCACAGACACCATAGGCCCCAAGGCTGTTCGAATCCGAGCCCCAAAAGCAGTAGTACTCGTCTTCATCAGGTTCGTAGACCAGCCAGTAGCCTTCTGATTTCGCAAGAAGGTGTCCTGAAATCTTGGGCCCAAGAAGCGGGGCCAGCCTAATGGACCACCATGTCCCAGGGCGTGCGCCCGAGTGGCAATGGCGGCCGAGCGGTGAGTGCTTCAAGTGGCTCGCCGGCCTCGTAGCGCGCGATCAGATCCTCGGGGTCGAACGTCACCCCGATGAAGTTCTCTTCGTAGTTGCCACCGGCGAAGAACGCCTCGACCTGCTCTGGGCGTTCGAAAACGTCGTACTGCAGCTCCAACCGGTTGCCGTCCGGGTCCTTGTAGTAGATCGAGATGGTCGGCCCGTGGTTGATCGTCCAGAAAGGGTGGATGCCAAGATCGGCCAGACGCCGATACGTGGCCAGCAACTGGCCGAGGTCGCCGTAGGTGAACGCAATGTGCTCCAGGCCGACGTGGCAATCGGTGTCGCCTTGCAGCTCGGGCCGGCCGATCAGTCCGATGCGGTGATGCTCGTCGTCGTAGGTGAGAAAGCACACCATCTCGTTCTCGAAGGAGGGGCGCGCTTCCAGGAGGGTGAGGTACCAGGAACGCGAGCGCTGCAGGTCGCGCGCACGCAGTACGACGTGGGCCAACTGCGTCGGGCGGATCGGGCCAGCAGAAGCGTCGGGAAGATGGCGGGTCTTGACGGTCATGCTTCGACTCCTTGGCGGATTGGCCGGTGCAGGCGCGCGAGCGGTTCGGCCACGACCCGGTTCTCGATCGTGCCGATGCCTTCGATCTCCACCCGCACCCGGTCGCCTGGCTGCAGGTAGCGCGGTGGGTCCATCAGGGCGCCTACGCCGGCCGGACTGCCGGTCGACAGGATGTCGCCTGGCATCAGTGTGAGGGCCGCCGAGAGTTCCGCCACCATTTCGCCGATGCGATGGATCATCTCGCCGGTATGCCCGTCCTGTCGTAGCTCACCGTTGACCCAGGTACGCAGCCGTAGCGCATGCGGATCCGGGATCTCGTCGCACGTCACCAGCCAGGGCCCAATGGGGCCGTGGGTGTCGAAGGACTTGCCCAGCGTGTGGGTCGGCGTCCGAAGCTGCCAGTCGCGCACGCTCAGGTCATTGACGATCACGTAGCCCGCGATCACTTGCATCGCGTCTTCGGCCGCGACGTGATGGCAGCGCTCGCCGATGACCACGCCCAGTTCTCCTTCATAGTCGAACTGGTGGGAGGCCCGGGGCAGGTACACGTCGTCGTAGGGGCCGGCGATGCAAGAGACCTGTTTGTTGAACCAGACCTGGCCGGGGCCGCGCAGCAGACCCTGCCGGGCTGCCTCTGCCAGGTGCGAGGGGTAGTTTCCTCCCAGGCAAAGGAACTTCTGGGGCGCTCGGATCGGAGCCTCCAGGCGAACCTGCGCCAGTGGCAGTCGTGGCGCGCCGACCGCTGCGCGCCGTACCCATTCCATTCCTTCAGGTCCCCGCTCCAGCAACTCCCGCAGGCTGGCGGGCGCACCTTGCTGCGTGGAGAGGTCGGCAATCTGCTCGCCGTCGATCACTCCGAAGCGGAGCCGACCTTGATGTGAGAAGGTCGCGAGCTTCATACAATCACTCCGTCGGGTACGAACAGGGTTTCGATGCGCTCGTGCGCCTGCCGCAGAGCCGCTTCCCTTTGGTCCTTGCCGAGCGAAACGCCTTCGGCACGCACGACTTCGACGCTCGTGACGCCCATGAAATTGAGCATGGCCGTGAGGTAGGTCTCCTGAAAGTCCTTCACGCTCATCTTTGGATTGCTATAAACCCCACCACGCGATGAAGCGATGATCGCGCGCTTGCCGCCTGCAAGCCCGCGGGGTCCGTCGGCGGTGCACGCAAACGTCCTTCCGGGCTGAGCCAGAGCATCGAGCCAAGCCTTGAGCTGTGTGGGCAGCGAGTAGTTGTACATCGGTGCGCCGATCACAATCGCATCTGCCTCCAGGAACTCGACCAGCAGTTCCTCCATGAATTTCAGGTCGGCAGCGACATCCCCCTGTGGTGCCTGCTGGCCGAACTTGAGGGTCTTCACGGCCGCTCCGGTAAGCTGAGGCGGAACGGTTGCGGCCAGGTCGCGGTACTTGACGTGCATGTCCGGCTCCGCGGTACGCCAGGCTTGCACAATGGCTCGAGTCAATTCGCGTGAAGCGGAATGGGCCCCGAGGAGGCTGGAGTCGATGTGCAGGAGATTCATTCCTTCGTCTCTTTTCGGTGATTCCGATGCTTGGATGATGGTCATGCCAAGCTATCGCAACAATCCGGCCTGTTCGAACGCAGCGTTCTGCAGGTGGAACGAGGGCCATACGAGATGCGAGGCCCATACGATCCCGGGCAACGAGGAGACACATCAATGGACGACCTGAATGACCTGGCGCTGTTCGCGATGGTTGTGGAGCACCAGGGCTTCAGTGCCGCCAGCCGGGAAATGGGGATTCCCAAGTCCCGCTTGAGCCGGCGCATTGCGCTGCTCGAGGAGCGGCTGGGGGTGCGCCTTCTGCAGCGCAGTTCCAGGTCGTTGAAGGTGACGCCGGTGGGCCAGCTGTTCTACGACCGTTGCAAGGCGATCGTGGCCCTGAGCGAATCTGCACACGAAGTCGTGCAAGAGGCGATTGCGCAGCCCCGAGGTCTGATCCGCGTGAGCTGCCCGATCTCCCTGGCGCAGCTCTGGCTGACGCCGCTCCTGCCGGTTTTCATGCACCGTTACTCGAGCGTTCGCGTCGCCCTGACCGTCACCAATCGGCGGGTGGACCCATTGGAGGAGTCGATGGACATCGTCGTGCGCGTCGTGCGGCCGCCTTTCCGCGATTCCAGCCTCGTCGTTCGTCCGCTCGGGAAAGTGGTTGACGTCCTCGTGGCTGGCCCGACCCTGTTGGCGAAACATCGTGAGCCGTCCGGCCCTCAGGAGTTATCGACCTGGCCAACCTTGTCTCTCCCGACGGCCGGCGACGTCGCGTCCTGGTGGCTCAGAAGTGGGAAGGCGGTAGAAGAATTGGTGCATCAGCCTCGGCTGCTGACCGACGACATGATGGCGCTGAAGAGCGCCGCGATGGACGGCATTGGTGTCGCATTGCTGCCCCAGGTGCTCTGCGCGAAAGAGATTCAGGCGGGAGCGCTTCGTGTCGTTCTGCCTGAATGGTCCTGCGACACGGGAGAGATACAGGCGGTATTTCCAAGCCGACGCGGTATCGTGCCGGCGGTGCGAACGTTCATTGATTTCTTGGCCGAACACCCTGCGGGTGGAAGCTCTCGGGGCCGGTGACTCCTAAGGTCGTGTGCGTGAGTCGAGGCTCAACTCTCGGTGCGAGGTCGAAACGGGTTCTTCAGCAGGCCGCTGGACAGGATGGCGTGGACGCTTTCGGACGCGACGAATGAATCTTAGTTTCTGCACACCTTGGCGCCTCCGCAAGGAGGTGGTGGGCATGAGGGAATGGGCTTCCCGGCATTCATCATCTTCCGAACCTTCTGAACCGGGGTGAATGTGACTTGATCACTAGTTGTGGCATCAGCACTTGCCGTCGCGCGAAAGCTGCCCTCCGACGACCCGAAAGCATGAACATGAACACCAATTTGAGCATGCGCCTGACCCGTGGCATCTGCGTAATGCACCCGTCTCGGATCGGACGGAGAACGTGACTTTGAATCGGACTTGGAGGCGTGAGCCGCTGCGTTGCTCGAAGAAGAATGCGCTTCACATTGAGTCGACAACGGCTGACTGCCACTCACTCACGCGCAAGCCTTGGCCGTTGCTCGTTGGCCTATCGCGGTTGCAAACTGCAAACAGCCGAGCGCAAGCACCAGCAACCTGCTTACCATTCGATAGAGCATGGGTCGCACTCCAATCCAAGCGGCATTTCGGACGCCCACGCTGCGAAAAGCAATCCGCCGCATGCGATATCAGTCTCCGCGAACAACGCCTTCGCGGCGCGGGTCTGCCCCACCGAAGAAGCCCGTCGGTGTCTTCTGTATCGCCTGCAGGCCGCTCGTGATCTCCATTTCACGCACCTCCGCGCCGCGCGCTCGCAGCGCGTCGACCGTGACCGGTGCAAAGCGGTCCTTCTCCAGCAGGCTCGGACCGTTGAGTGATCCAAAGTTCGGCAGGTCGATGGCCTGCTGAGCGTTCAAGCCCCAGTTGAACATGCCGTACAAGGCCTTCGCTGTGAAATGAATGATCATGGCGCCACCAGGGCTCCCGGCACTGGCTACCAGCCGACCATTGCCACCGTCGGGTGCGCGCTCGAACACCAGCGTTGGCGCCATTGACGAGCGCGGCCGCTTCAGTGGTTGAACGCGGTTGACGATGGGGCGGCCCTCCGCGTCGGTAGGAGCGAAGCTGAAGTCGGTCAGCTCGTTGTTGAGCAAAAATCCTCCGGCCTTGCCTGAGCCGCCGTCTGTAAGCAGGCGTGCCCCGAACACATCCTCGATGGTGGTCGTCATCGCGACAGCGTTGCCGGCCGCGTCGACGATGCTGATGTGCGAGGTGCCGTACTCGACCTGCTCCGGCATGGGCGCATACGAGACCGACATCGCACCGGGGTCGCCGGGTTTCGCGGTCTTCATGCTGGGCGCACCAGGTGATGTCGCAATCAGCTTGGCGCGCTCGGCCAGATACGCCGGCGCGATGAGGCTGGACCAGTTCCTGCCCGGCGCTTGCACAAAGTCGGGATCGCCGATGTATTGCGCCCGGTCAGCGAACGCCAGGCGCGATGCCTCCGTGTACAGGTGCAGGAAATCGGCACTCGGTGTCGGCCCCTTGCTTGGATCGGCACCGGCGACCAGCGGGAGGGTATGAGCCTCGGTGTGGGCCAACATGCCAAGGATCTGCATCACGGTGATCGCCCCAGAGCTTGGCGGAGGCATGCCGCAGAGGCGGTAGGCATGGACGGCACCGGTGGTCATGCGAGCCGAATAGTCGCTGCAGATCGGCTCGCGCTTCTTCGCCTCGTAGCGGGAGAGATCGGAAACGGCCAGCTTGCCCGGATTCGTCGGATGGCGATTCACTTTGTCGACGATGGCTTGCGCCACGTTCCCTTCCAGCAACCCTCGGGATCCTTCGCGGGCGATCTTGCGCAGGATTTCAGCATAGGCGGGGTTCCTGAGAATCACGCCTGCCTCCAAGGGCTGTCCATTCGGATAGTAAAAGGCTGCTGCCGCAGGATCCTTGCGAAGGTGCTGCTCGCCCTTGAGTTGTGTCGCCAGCCGAGGGCTGACCGCGAAGCCGTCGTCAGCGAGCTTGATCGCGGGCCCGAACAACTGGGCCCAGGCCAGCTTCCCATGCTGCTTGTGAGCTAGTTCGAGCATTCGAACGGCTCCCGGCGTTCCGACAGAACGGCCGCCGACGACCGCGTCGGAGAAGGCAATCGGTTTCCCAGCCGCATCGAGGAACAGCTTCTCGTCAGCCGCCGCAGGCGCGGTCTCGCGGCCGTCGAAGGCCTCGACGGACTCGCCGCCGTAGTAAAGCAGAAAGGCGCCGCCACCGATTCCGCTCGACTGCGGCTCGACGAGGCCCAGCATCATCTGCACCGCGATCGCGGCATCGACGGCCGAGCCGCCGGCCTTTAGCACCTGGTAGCCGGCGTCGGTGGCCAGCGGGTTCGCGGCGGCGACCGAGAACTTCGTCGTAGCCCAGCCCGGCTTGACCTGATAGCCCGAGGCGCCTTCAGGCAAGATCGGAGCGACATAACTGAAGTCCTGACGGTGCAGCTGCGCGCAGGCGAACAGCAGTGCGATGGACGTGGCGCCGATCGCGTAGCGAAGAGACTTGCTCATGTCATTTCCTTTCGACTTGGTTACGGTCCGTTCCACAAGGCCGCGACATGGACTGCTGTCGCCCCCGTGCTTGCCTGCATGATGTCGACCTGGCGCGCGTTTGCCAAGTGAGCCAGTCGACCCGGGGGCATGGCCTCGAACCCCGATTCCGACTTGGGCTGTGTCTCGGACCGCGACTCCTGGGCAGATCAACGCAGCAACTTCGATCCTTGCACGGGGAAATCGCACTACTCTGGCTGGCACATGTCAGTAGTTCCGGAGAATTCGTAGTAACTGTGCACACTGGTCGTGGAGAACACACTCGTAGGAGGCTCGACGACGGCCCGGGGCGAACGGCAGGCTGCAAGCAGCGCGTCGCGGCCGAAACTCATAGGCACTGGCCGATGCCCGTTGCCATTGCCGGTCACGGGCTCAAATTGAAGGCGTAAACCACGGCTCTCGCGCGGCAGCCCCAGCGGCAGGTATGCAAGCGGTTCCGGTCTTTCCGGGCCGCTCGGCGAACTCACTCTGGGAGGCCGATTCCGGTCATCCGGTTACCGGAGAGGTCTCAGCATCGACAACCGGTGTCAAGGCGGCGCAGACACACCCGGCGCTGGCGCGCGGCGAGGAAATTGCCAGAGCGACAACTGAAGCGCAGTTGCGAGGATTGCGCCAACAGCCGATTAGGAGCCCAATCGCATTCACAGTGCTCAGGTTGCGCGGCGAAACCAGCCGCCGTTCCGCCCGCGGCACCAACTCGTGCGGCAAATGCCCCCAAAGGAGCATCCGATGACTTCCCTTCATGGGGCCGATGGCCGGCGGGCCAGGCCTTTCCGTCTGACTCCCGAGTTGGTCTCTCGAATTGCTCGCGAAGTCGAAGACAGTGGCCCGGCCCCGGGCGTGGTGGTCCACAACGATGCCGATTACGAAGCCTCATTGAAGGAATTTCTTGCAACCGGTCCGTGGCGTGGTGAGGATGTCTGGGTCTTCGGGTACGGGTCCTTGCTTTGGAATCCGGGCTTTGAAGTTGCCGAGCACGTGACCGCAGTTCTGCCCGGATGGCATCGATCATTCTGCATCCGGCTCACTCGCTTTCGAGGCACCCCCGACCAACCGGGGTTGATGATGTCGCTCACGCCTGGAGGAAGTTGCCGTGGCGCACTGCTTCGCATCGATGCGGCCTCGGTCCCGACAAGCCTGCGCGCGCTTTGGCGAAGGGAAATGACCGTCAAGCCACCGAACACCCCACCTCGATGGGTGACCGCCAAGGCGAGCGGTACCGACGTGCGCGCCATCGTTTTCGCCGCCAATCGCAAGGGGCCGAATTTTGTGGGCGGCCTGACGCAAGAGCAAATCGCGGACGTCCTGTGCAAGGCGGCGGGACACTGGGGATCGGGCGCCGAGTACCTGCTGCAAACCATTGATCAACTGGAACGTCTTGACATCAGGGATGCCAATCTCTGGCGATTGCAGCAGATCGTCGCCCGACGACTCGCGGAGAGTGGGCAACCAACTGCGCAGGTTCGCCCTGACCAATGATGGAACTGACAGCGATCGAGGGCGCTGGATCTACTCATTCGAAGATTCCAGGTCTCCCGGATGCTCCGGCTGGCCGGTGATCTCTCTCTCTCGCGGACAAGACTCCGAGAGTGGAAGCCGCAATGTGAGCGATCTGGCAACCACCAGTTCAGTTCTTCCCACGCCGCTGCTCCGGGTTCTGCGTGCCCTTGCGGCATTCGGCGTCTTTCGCGTCGGGGAGGACGGGAGCGTCGCGCGCTCTCCGCGCTCCATGCTCCTGCGGACGGACGAGCCGAACAGCCCCCACCATGGCGCCAAGTTCTGGACTGCACCCGGCTCGTGGAAGGCATCGGGTGTCCTGGATTCCGCGCTGGCGGGTGGCGTTCCGAATCAAGCCGCATGGGGCATGGACCGCTTCCAGTACCTTCGCAAACATCCCGCCGAGGCTCGAATTTTTGATGCCTTCATGGCGAACTTTCCAGACCGCCGGCATCAGACGCTTGCGGTCAGCTACGACTTCTCCGGAGCGAAGCTGATCGTCGACATCGGTGGTGGCAATGCGGGAGGCGCTGCGACAAATACTCGAATGGCTTCCCGAAGCACGCGGGGTGGTTTTCGACCGCTACGACGTCCTAGCTGCCATACCGCCGGAAGCGCGATTGGGCGGAAGGATTGAAGTCCAAGACGGCAGCTTTTTTGATCGGGTCCCTGAAGGCGCGGACATCTATCCTTGCCTCTCGCGCGGTGCTGACTCAGCACTGCCTCGGGCAATATCAACACCGCGATCGTCCACCCAGCAGCGCCACCAGCGTCAGCGCGCGGCTTCGCGAAACAGAAGCGGGCATGCCGAACTCGGATTTCCTCGACGATGTCGGCGGAGGTCAAATTCCGAAGGCAGACCGGCCGTTCGCGAAGAAAAGTGCCGAGGTCAGCTTTCGTCAGCCGCCGACCTTCGACAGGGCAAAGGCGAACGGCGGCAGGCAGTGAAGCCGATCTTACCGATGGCTGAGGGCTTCACGCGCGCGGCCTGCTTGCGCCTTCGGGCCGACAACGTTCACGCTGGCATGCTGCACAGGAAGCCGATTGCTGCCAACGCGCGTGCACAGTTGGGACATGAGGACTCAGGGTCGTACTGAGGACCCTGCGGGGCGCTCCCCCCTTGTTTCAACCCTGTGGCGCCATCAACCCACCACCGCGCGCTGCTTTCGGCATGATCCGGGGCCACCTCTAGAGGCCGGGCGCTCGGGATCGTCCTGACCATCGATGAGGGCGTGGAGCACCGCGTGCCCGCTCTTGCCCAGGATGTCGCTGAGCATGACACTGAGCTTGAGGTTGGCGTCTTCGAGCGCTTTCTCGATGCGCTGGGCGTGGGTGCTCTTTTCGCGCACGAACTGCTTGCCGCCGCCTGGGCGGCGATCGCGCAGCGCCGGCGCCCTTCCCCGCCTACACGCCGATCTCGTCACGCCCGGGCCGCTTGAGCGCGTCCACGCCRGGCCTTGATCTTGTCGAGGCTTCATTCGGCTGTTAGTCACGCGTAGCTCACTTCTTTGGACGGGCACGCGTCCATAGCATCGACTCCATTGCAAGGCCCCATTCCCACTCAACGGAGATCGAACGCATGACCACCTTGACCCTCACCAGGCCCGCTCCCTCGAAAGACGCGAGCGCAGTTCCGCCCACCGCCCAAATCCATAGCGACCCGTGGCGCGGCTTTGTCGGGGAACAGTGGCAAAGCCGCGTCGACGTGCGCGACTTCATCCAGCACAACTACACGCCTTACGAAGGCGACGAAGGCTTCCTCGCGGGTCCGACCGATCGGACAAGCGCGCTGTGGCAGAAGCTGCTGCCGCTGCTTGCAGAAGAGCGTGAGAAGGGCGTGCTCGCCGTCTCGCAAGAGCCGTCGGGGATCCTCGCCCACCCGCCGGGCTACATCGACAGGGACTCCGAAATCATCGTCGGCCTGCAGACCGATGCGCCGCTGAAGCGCGCCATCATGCCGCTCGGCGGCTGGCGCGTGGTGGAGGCGAGCCTCAAGGACTACGGCATCGAGCCGAACCCCAATGTCGCAGAGATTTTCACCAAGTACCGCAAGACGCACAACGACGGTGTGTTCGATGCGTACACCGCCGACATCCGCAAGTGCCGCAACTCCCACCTGATCACCGGGCTTCCCGACGCCTACGGTCGCGGCCGCATCATTGGCGACTATCGCCGCGTGGCGCTATACGGCGTGGACTTCCTCATCGCCGAGCGCAAGCGCGAGAAGGCCCAGCTCGACGAGCGTCATTCGACCGAGGACGTGATTCGCCTGCGCGAGGAGACCGCCGAGCAGATCCGCTCAATGGAAGAGCTCAAGCAGCTCGGCAAGAACTACGGCTTCGACATCTCCGTGCCGGCGACAAATGCACGCGAGGCGACGCAGTGGGTCTACTTCGGTTACCTGGCGGCGATCAAGCAGCAGAACGGCGCGGCGATGTCGGTGGGCCGCGTGTCCACCTTCCTCGACATCTACTTCGAGCGTGACCTGCGCGAGGGCCGGCTCGACGAGAGCCAGGCGCAGGAGATCTTCGACGACTTCGTCATCAAGCTGCGCATCGTGCGCTTCCTGCGCGCACCCGAATACAACGCGCTGTTCTCCGGCGACCCGGTGTGGGCGACCGCGACCGAGGGCGGCATGGGCGATGACGGCCGCACGCTGGTGACCAAGTCCAACTACCGGATGCTCAACACGCTCTTCACACTCGGCCCGGCCCCCGAGCCGAACATCACCGTCTTCTGGTCCACCCGGCTGCCGGCCCCGTTCAAGCGCTTCGCCGCCAAGGTCAGCGCCGACACGAGCGCAATCCAGTTCGAGAGCGACGACCTGATGCGCCCGAAATGGGGCGACGACACGGCAATAGCCTGCTGCGTATCTGCGATGCGCGTGGGCAAGCAGATGCAGTTCTTCGGTGCGCGCGTGAACCTCATGAAGTGCATGCTCTACGCGCTGAACGGGGGTCGCGACGAGATCACCGGCGCGCAGATCGGGCCGACGCTCGCGCCGGTCACGGGCGAGGTCCTGGCTTTCGACGAGGTGATGGACCGCTTCGAGCGAATGATGGACTGGCTTGCGATGACCTATGTCAACGCCCTGAACATCATTCACTACATGCACGACAAGTACTGCTACGAGGCGATCGAGATGGCGCTGCACGACCGCGACATCCTGCGCACCATGGCGACCGGCATCGCGGGTCTTTCGCATGTGGCCGACAGTCTCTCGGCGATCAAGTACGCCAAGGTCAAGCCGGTGCGCGACGAGACCGGACTGATCGTCGACTTCGAGGTGGACGGCGAGTTTCCCTGCTACGGCAATAGCGACGACCGGGTCGACAGCATCGCGGTATCGCTCGTGTCGAGGTTCATGGACAAGGTGCGTGCGAATCCGACCTACCGCGGCGCGGTGCATACCCAGTCGGTGCTGACGATCACGTCCAATGTTGTCTATGGCAAGGCCACGGGCAACACGCCCGACGGTCGCCGCAAGGGCGAGCCCTTCGCCCCGGGGGCCAATCCGTCGAACGGCAAGGACAAGCACGGCGCGCTGGCGGCTGCGCTGTCGGTCGCCAAGCTGCCGTACGACGACGCCGAGGACGGCATCTCGCTCACCATCACCATCGCGCCGACCGCGCTTGGCACGCTGGAGGAGCGCTACGAGCGGCTGGCGAACGGGCTCGACGCGTTCTTCGGCTCCAAGGGCTTTCACATGAACATCAACGTGTTGAACCGGGAGACGCTGCTCGACGCGATGGAGCATCCGCAGAAGTATCCGCAGCTCACGATTCGTGTCTCTGGCTACGCGGTGAACTTCGTGAAGCTCACCAGAGAGCAGCAGCTCGACGTCATCAACCGCACCTTCCACGAGGTGATGTAGTCATGGCTGCCATCGAACTGCCAAGCCGTGGCCCCTACGAGCACTACGTCGCCAAGGGCGCGCCTGCAATGGCGGGTTCGGCGTACTTCCAGATCCACGACAGCGACGTCGAAGAGGTGGCGCATCACAGCGATGAGGACCTGATCGGCTATGTCCACTCGGCGGTGCTCGGCAGCACCGTCGATGGGCCCGGACTGCGGCTCGTCGTGTTCCTGACGGGCTGCCTGCTGCGCTGCCAGTACTGCCACAACCCGGACACCTGGCACAAGCGCAACGGCATGCCGCTCAGCCTGGCCCACGTGATGCGGGCCGTGGAAAAGCATGCGCAGGTGCTGAAGATCAGCAGGGGCGGCCTCACGCTTTCGGGCGGCGAGCCGATGGTGCAGGCCCAGTTCATGACCCGTCTCTTCCGGCACTGCAAGGCGCTCGGCGTGCATACCTGCCTGGACACCTCCGGCCGCCTGGGCGACCGGCTGAGCGACGAGCAGCTGATGGACATCGACCTCCAACTGCTCGACATCAAGTCCGGCGATGCCGCGGTCTACCAGCGCGTCACGAACCATCCGCTGCAGCCCACGCTCGACTACGCGCGGCGGCTGTCGGACCTTCGTCGGCCGATGTGGGTGAGGTTCGTCCTGGTGCCCGGACTGACCGACGGCTACGACAACGTGGAGCGCGTGGCAGAGTTCTGTGCGGGCCTCGAGAGCGTGGAGCGCGTGGAGGTGCTGCGTTTCCACCAGCTCGGCCGAGGCAAGTGGGAAAAGCTCGGGATCGACTACCCGCTGAAAGACGCCGAACCACCGTCCGCGGAGCTCAGCGAGCGTGTGCGCGGTCAGTTCCGCAGCCGGGGCCTGACCGTCTTCTGACGGCGGCTGCCAGCAACGCACGACATCCCAAACCACAAGGGGCAGACATGGAATCCGTCAGGACGCTTCTGGAGCACCAGCCGATGGTGGCGCTCTTCGGGACGATCGCACTGGGCTACCTGCTTGGAGCCGTCAACATCAAAGGTCTCTCGCTCGGCGCGGGGGCCGTGCTGTTCGTGGCGCTGGCCGTCGGATGGCTCGCGCCGAAGTCCGTTCCCGCCCCGATGGTGGGAACACTCGGTCTCACACTCTTTCTCTATTCCGTCGGAATCCAGTACGGCAAGGACTTCTTCCGCGGCCTCGTCAGCGTCGAGGGACGCAAGGCAAATCTGCTCGCCGTGATCGGAGTCCTGCTCTCCGCGGCGGTGTCGCTCTGTTTCGTGGGCGGCGACGTCAAGCTCGGCCATGCGCTCGGAATATTCGCCGGGTCCGGAACCAGCACAGCCACTCTGCAGGCGGCGATTGAAACGCTTCACAACTCCGACCCGGCTGTTGGCTATTCGGCTGCCTACCCGTTCGGCGTCTTCGGCCCCATCCTCTTCATTTACCTGGCCTTCATTTTCCTCAAGCCGCGCATCGAAGCCCCCACGCCGSGCAATCTCCACAGCCTCGAAATCGCGATCCGCAATCCGGCTGTGGTCGGCAAGCGCCTCGACGAAGTGTCGGCGAGCTTGCCCGAGGGTGTGCAGATCGTCGCGCTGCGTGAGCACCATCACAACCATCTCGCGTCGGCGGACCTCATCCTCGAACGGGACGACGTGGTGCTCGCCGTCGCCTCGAGCAAGGACTTGGTCGAGCAGGCACGCAACGAGTTGGGAGAGGCGTCCAAGGGGCGCATGACCGCCGACCGCAGCGACCTGGACTATTTGCGCGTGTTCGCCTCGCGCGCCGCCGTGGTCGGCATGAGGCTCGGCGACCTGGGTCTTCTGCCGAACGTCCGGTACAAGGTTGCGCACGTGCGTCGCGGAGACACCGATCTACTCGGCCGGCCGGACCTCATGCTCGAGTCCGGCGACCGCGTCGGCCTGCTCGCCGATCGCAAGGACTTCCCGGCACTGCGCAAGTTCTTCGGCGATTCCATCAAGGGGACGGCCGACTTCAGCTACATCTGCATCGGCCTGGGCCTCGCGCTCGGCTTCCTTGTTGGCGCCTTCCAGGTGCCGCTGCCCGGGATCCCGCCGCTGGCCATCGGCCTCGCGGGCGTGCTCATCGTGGCGCTCGTGCTGGGCAAGCTGCACCGCATCGGCAGCCTGAACTGGGGGATCCCGGCCTCCACCAACCTGGTCTTGCGCAACCTCGGCCTGACGCTGTTCATCGCGCAGGTCGGCATGTCGTCGGGGCCGAAGTTCGCGGCCGCGCTGGCGCAGTCGGGATTCCTCTTCATCGGCGTAGGCGCCCTTGCGCTGGTCGCGCTCGTGCTGCCGATCCTGATCCTCGGCGTCTACGTGTTCAAGATGCCGTTCGATCACCTGGCCGGGATCGTCGCGGGTGCGTCCGGCAATCCGGCGATCCTCGCCTTCTCGAACAAGCTCGTGCCGACCGATCGGCCCGACATCGCCTACGCGATGATCTTCCCAGGGATGACGATCCTCAAGATCCTCATCGTGGACATCGTCCCATCGTTCTTCAATGCATAGGACTAGAACGTCATGACCCCGGAAATTCATCACCCCGCGCTGCAGGGCAAGAGGGCACTCGTCGTCGGCATCGCGAACGAGCATTCCATCGCCTACGGCTGCGCCGCCGCGTTGCGCGAACTCGGCGCCGACCTCGCCATCACCTGGCTCAACGACAAGGCCATGACCTATGTCGACCCGCTGGCGAAGGCGCTGGATGCGTCGATCGCCATGCCGCTCGATGTGTCCAGGGCCGGTGAACTCGAGGCTGTCTTCGAGCGGATCGCCCGGGACTGGGGCGGGTTCGACATCCTGGTCCACTCCATCGCCTGGGCGCCGAAGGAAGATCTCGAAGGCGGGCTCATCGACTGCTCGGCCGAAGGATTCGCCCGGGCGATGGACATCTCCTGCCACTCGTTCGTCCGCATGGCGAAGCTCGCCGCCCCGCTCATGACGGAGGGCGGCACGATGTTCGCGATGAGCTTCAACGGCGCGCAGAAGGTGGTCGCGAACTACAGCGTCATGGGGCCGGTGAAGGCGGCTCTCGAGGCGGCGTGCCGGTATCTTGCGTTCGAGTTGGGACCCAGGAAGATCCGCGTGCATGCGATCTCGCCGGGTCCACTGAAGACCCGCGCTGCGTCCGGGCTCAAGGACTTCGACCTGCTCCTGCACGACGCGGCCGCGCGTGCGCCGACAGGCGAACTCATCGACATCCGCGATGTCGGATTCGCCTGCGCGTACCTGGCGACGCCGTACGCCCGTCACATGACCGGCGACACGGTGTACGTCGACGGCGGCCTCAACATCATGGCGTGAACGATCATGATCGACGAATCCGTCAACAAGGAACTCGCCGAGATCGCCGTCACCGTCCGCGACGGCCGCCGCGTGACACTGCGGGCTGTCCATCCCGACGACCGGGACGCGTGCCAGGCCGCGTTCGACCGGCTCTGCGCCGAGGCGCGTTACACGCGCTTCTTCGCGCCGCAGAAGGAGCTGCCTCGCGAGATGCTGGAGCACACGGTGCACCCCGTGCCAGGGCGGGAGTTGGTGCTGGTCGCGAATCGCCGCGACGAATCCGGCGAGACGATCGTCGGCGGCGCGCGCTACGTCGCGGACCGCGCCCACCAGGCGTGTGAGTTCGCGATCACGCTGTCCGATGACTGGCACGGCGTGGGGCTCGCCTCGCGCCTGATGCGGGAGCTGATCGCGGCCGCTCGTGCAAACGGGCCGCACGCATGGAAGGTTTCGTGCTCGCCGACAACCGACCGATGCTCCGCCTCGCTCGGCGACTCGGATTCGAGTCGGCAGCGAGCTCAGAAGGGCCGACGGTTCGGCTCGTATGGCTGGATCTCAATCTCACGGAGAAGTACGCATGAACACCCCTTCCGAACATTCGACCATCACGTCGCCGCAGACCGCGATGAGCTACTGGGTCGACGCCTGGCAGCGCACGATCCTGACCTGGGACGTGTTGCGCGAGCGCGGCAATCAGTACATCGAGCACGAGCGGTCGGGCAACCCGCCCGTGCTCGTGTTCGACTACGAGATGGTCGTCGACGGCCGCGATCTCGAGCGCCCGGCAAACTACGCGCTGGTGCGCATCAAGCCGCCCGCCGACTGCCCGCCGGTCGATCCGAAGAAGCGGGCATTTGTCGTGATAGACCCGCGCGCAGGCCACGGGCCCGGCATCGGCGGCTTCAAGATCGACAGCGAGATCGGCATTGCGCTGAAACACGGGCATCCCTGCTATTTCGTGATGTTCTTCCCGCGACCGGTGCCGGGCCAGACCATCGAGTCGGTCTGCGCCGCCGAGGTCGAGTTCCTGAGGAAGGTCAACGAACTGCACCCGGACACGGAAGGCAAGCCATTCGTCATTGGCAACTGCCAGGGCGGGTGGGCGCTCGTGATGCTCGCGTCGGTGGCGCCGGAATTGGTCGGCCCGATCCTGCTCGCCGGTTCGCCGATCTCGTACTGGGCCGGTGTGGTCGGGAAGAACCCGATGCGGTATTCCGGCGGCCTGCTGGGAGGCACCTGGATGGCCTCGCTGGCTGGCGACCTCGGCCACGGGAAGTTTGACGGCGCGTACCTCGTCAACAACTTCGAGAACCTCAATCCGTCCAACACCTGGTGGAGCAAGCTCCACAACCTCTATTCCAAGGTCGACACCGAACGCGGTCGCTTCCTCGAGTTCGAAAAGTGGTGGGGCGGCCACTACCTCATGAACAAGGAGGAAATGGAATGGATCACACAGAACCTGTTCGTGGGCAACAAGCTCACGGCGGGTGAGGTCGAGTCGGCTGACGGCCAGCACCGTGTCGACATTCGCAACATCCGCGAGCCGATCATCGTGTTCGGGTCCTGGGGCGACAACATCACGCCGCCGCAGCAAGCGCTGAACTGGATCCCGGACCTGTACGCGAGCGTCGACGAGATCCGCGCGAACGAGCAGACGATCGTCTACTGCCTGCACGAGAAGATCGGCCACCTCGGCATCTTCGTCTCGGCGGGCGTGGCGCAGAAGGAGACCACCGAGCTCGCCTGCGCGCTCGATCTGATCAACACGCTGCCGCCGGGCCTGTACGAGGCGCAGATTGACGACACGACGCCGGAGATGCCCGGCCACGAGCTGGTGAACGGGCGCTACGTCATCCGGTTCGTCCCGCGCACGGTCGAGGACATTCTCGCGCTCGACGACGGCCGCGCAGACGAGCAGGCGTTCGAGGTGGTGAAGGCCGTTTCCGAGATCAATCAGCGTCTCTACGACACGTACGCCTCGCCGATCGTGAAGCGCATGACGAACGAGCAGACGGCGCAAGCGACGCGCATGCTCAACCCGGCGCGGCTCGAACGGTACATGTTTTCCGATCTCAATCCCTGGACGGCGTGGATCAAACCGGCGGCCGACGCCGTGCATGCCAACCGCCGCCACGTCTCCGAGGACAATCCGTTCGCGCGACTCGAGGGCCAGGCTTCCGCTGGGATCGAGCGCTCGCTCGATACCTTCCGCGACGTGCGCGACCAGATGTCCGAGCGCACGTTCAAGGCGATCTACGAGTCGCCGTGGCTGACCGCGCTGGTGGGGCCGAGCGAGCAAGGTACACGGCGCCGCCCAAGCCCGCAGTCGCAGACGTGGGAACACGCGCAGCTGCAGCGCCTGAAGCGCGAAGCGTCCGAGGCGCACATCGAACAGGGCAGCGTGCTAGACGGCTGGGTCCGCATGGTCATCTATGCCGCTCGCGACGAGAAGGTGATCGACGAACGGCCGTTCAACCTGGTGCGACGGATGATCGACGAGCTCGCGCCGGAGGTCCGGCCGTCGATGGCGGATCTCAAGGCAGCCGTGAAACGGCAGGCGTTCGTCTTGGAGCTCGACGAGGAGCGTGCGATTGCCGCCATGCCAAAGCTCCTCGCCGACATGCCCCAGCGGCAGCGGGCGATCGACGCGGCGCGGCTCGTAGCGCGTGCACGCGGCGAATTGAGCGCGCAGCACGAGGCGCGCTTCCGGCGGCTGGAGCAGATCCTCGGCCTCGAACATGGCGTGCCCTCGGACATCGCACCGCGTGCGCCGCGCAGGGGGGCACGATGATCAAGGCGACGTTGACCACCTGGCAGGCGCAACAGGCCTCCCAGGGTCCCACTGCCGGCGAGTACATCCAGCACCACCTGCAGCATTGGCGCTCGCACGAGCAGACCCGCATGATCGACTTCTCGATCGTCGACTACGACACGCTGTTCTGGTCGATCCTCGTGGGCGTGCTGGCGATGTGGCTGCTGCGCAGCGTCGCGCGCAAGGTGACGTCCGGCGCGCCAGGCCGCCTGCAGGCCGCCGTCGAGGCCCTGTTGGAGATGGTCGACAGGCAGGCCAAGGCCACCGTGAGGAACGAGCAGTCGCGCAAGTTCGTGGGCCCGCTGGCGCTCACCGTGTTCGTCTGGATCCTCCTGATGAACGCGATGGACTTCCTGCCCGTCGACCTGATCCCTCGCATCTGGGAGTGGATCGCCGGCGCCTCGGGCCACGATGAGCAGCATGCCTACATGCGCGTGGTTCCCACCGCCGACCTGTCGGCCACCCTCGGGATGTCCATCGGCGTGCTCTGCGTGGTGCTGTTCTACAACCTCAGGATCAGGGGCATCGGCGGCTTCGTTCACGAACTGTTCGCCGCGCCCTTCGGCGACAGATGGTTCCTCTACCCGGCCAACTTCGCGATGCAGATGGTCGAGTTCTTCGCGAGAACGCTGTCGCACGGCATGCGGCTGTTCGGCAACATGTATGCGGGCGAGTTGTTGTTCATGCTGATCGCATTGATGGGCGCGGTGGGCTTCTCGTCGCTCACCGGCGCGTCTTTGTGGATTGCCCAGGTGATCGCAGGCACCGGGTGGGCCGTCTTCCACATCCTGATCGTCGCACTGCAGGCCTACATCTTCATGATGCTAACCCTCGTCTACGTCGGTCAGGCACATGACGCCGCCTGAGCTTTTCGTCTTCTTTCCTCAATCTCAGCTTCAAACCACCTAGGAGAAATCATGGAACACGTATTGGGTCTCGTCGCTCTGGCCGCCGGCCTCATCGTCGGTCTTGGCGCCATCGGCGCCTGTATCGGCATCGGCGTCATGGGCAGCAAATATCTTGAAGCGGCCGCTCGCCAACCCGAGCTGATGAACGAACTGCAGGTGAAGATGTTCGTTCTGGCCGGTCTGATCGACGCTGCGTTCATCATCGGCGTGGGCATCGCGATGATGTTCTCGTTCGCCAATCCCTTCGTCCTGCATTGACTCGACAAGGTGCTGCCGTGAACATCAATGCAACCTTGTTCGCACAGATGGCGGTGCTCGCCATCCTGGTGTGGTTCACGATGAAATTCGTGTGGCCGCCCATCGTGGCAGCGCTGGACGAGCGCGCCAGGAAGATCGCCGACGGCCTGTCGGCCGCCGACAAGGCGAAGGCCGAGCAGTCCGCCGCCAACCAGCGTCTGGAGGCGCAGATGGTGGCAATGCGAGACGTCGCGGCCAGGCGCCAGGCCGATGCCGAGCGCCTGGTGCAGTCGATGATCGAGGAAGCCAAGGTACGCGCCGGCGAGGAGGGAGCCAAGATCGTCGCTGCCGCGGAGACCGAGGCCGCGCAGTGCGTGGTCAAGGCGCGCGAGGCGCTGCGCCAGGAAGTGGCTGTGTTGGCTGTGCGCGCGGCCGAGCAAATCCTTCGTCGCGAGGTCAACGCCGGCGTGCATGCCGAGCTGTTGGGTCGCCTGAAGGCGGAGCTGTAGCCATGGCCGAGATTGCAACCATCGCCCGCCCGTACGCCGAGGCGCTGTTCAAGGCCGCGCGCACAGCCAACACAGCCACTTCCTGGCGCAGCGCCTCGCGCGCCTTGACCACGCACTG